>DATAFT010000392.1:0-12053 GCA_036257295.1 Thermoanaerobaculia bacterium | reverse complement strand
AAGAGCTCGGGCCGGCCGGAGACGCGGGAGAAGACCGGCGATCTCGCGATCCAGCAGCTGCGAGCCGAGCTCGGTTCGCTCGGCGATTGAGTTCGTTCGAACGGTAGTGCAGGAGGGTGGCGCCGCGCTGGGCGAGTGCGGGTCGGAGCCCGCCGCGGGGCTACCTACTTAGAGAACGCCTCAGTCACTCAGGAACGACAAAAACTCACCCTCTAGTAGCGCTCGCAACTCCGTCATCGCCGCCGGATCGGCCTCGCCCTTCTCCGCTTCGACGATCAGCACGTGCGGCAAGTCCGGGCGATCCTCGTAGGTGTCGTGGCGCTCGAGGCCGCGAAAGACCTCGCGCGCACTCTCGCCGTAGCGGCACCACACCAATTCGCGGAACCCGCAGGCGGTGAGGGCATCGCCGAGGAGCATCCGGTTCCACAGGAAGCGGTGGCGCCAACCGTGGAACGCGCGGTTGAGCCGCAACGCCTGAACACGGCGCAGCTCGGGATCGGAGCTGGTGGAGTAGTGGGTCTCCCATACCCAGTCGAGGTTCGGCGTCGACAGACGAACGACGCCGCCGGGGAGTAGACAGTGGTGGACATCGACGAGGAAAGCGATCGCCCGATCGAGATCGAGGTGCTCGAGGAAGTGCTCGGCGTAGACCGCCTCGACGTCGCGCCAGTGGAGACCCTGGTTGACGTCGACCACGAGGTCGACCCCGGGTAGCTCCTGGATGTCGAGGTTGAGCCAGCCTTCGAGCCGGACGCGGCCGCAGCCGACGTGGAGGCGCGGCGGCGAGGGTACCCCCCACGAGCCGGTGGCCGGAACAGCGGCTCCTCTCGCCGGCTCCGGCACGCCGCCGTCGCGTGGGCGGTCCTTTCTGCGCAGCACGGGCGCAGCGTAACTCAACGGCAGGGGAACGCCGTGGTGTCCTGCAGCGACGGGAAGGGTTGGCCGGCGGCGTTGTGGTACCGGCGCTCGGCCCCGGTCGAGACGTCGGTCACGGTGAGTGTGACGTCGAGGTCGGTGAGGCCGGCCGCGAACACCCAGTAAGTCTCGAGCGGTGTCTCGCAGCCGTCGAGCACCTTGATCACCAGCTCCACGTTGGTGCGGCCGAGGAACCAGAAGTATCCAGTGTCGTCGGAGAGAGTCACCGCGCGCGCCGCCCGTGACTCGGCTCCCGGCTCGACCCATCGCGCCGCGACGCGGAAGCGTCCCTGATTGAGGCAGAGCTTGGTCTCGTCCCGGGAGCAGCGGGGCGGGTTGCCGGGCGGCTGCGCGCTCACCAGCTTGGCCAGGACGCCATGACGCGACGCGAGGTAGATCTCGCCCGTGACGTCCTCACCGAATCCGGTGAGCGTCTCCAGCTTCGGCGCGAGCTCTTCGCTGGTCCAGAAGCCGTCGTCGCGGCGGCGCGCCGCCTTGATCACGCCGGTGCAGTAGTCGCCGAAGAGGTAGGCGCCGCGCAGACCCGGGATGGCGGCGCCGCGATAGACGTAGCCGCCCATCACCGCGTTGCAGGTGAGGTCGGAGCCGGGATATTCGAGGATCGGCGCTACCAGAGCCGGATCGCCGCAGGTAGGGACGGCGCTCGGGCAGGTGCCGACGCGATCGATGCACTGCGTGCCTTCGTAGCGAGCCCACCCGTAGTTCTCGCCGCCGCGGCTCGACGCCGGCTGCAGGCTGATCTCCTCGCGCGCGCTCTCGCCGACGTCGCCGATGTAGAGATCGCCGGTGGCGCGATCGAAGGTGAATCGCCACGGGTTGCGCAACCCGCGCGCCCAGATCTCGCCCCGCGCGCCGGCGACGTTGGTGAACGGGTTGGTCGGCGGAATCGCGTAGAACGGAGCCTCGTCGGCCTGGGCGTCGACGTCGAGACGGAGAATCTTGCCGTGCACGTCGTCGAGGCGCTGCGCGTTGCACCATGGGTCGTAGTGATCCCCGCCGTCGCCGATGCCGACGTACAGATAGCCATCCGGGCCGAACTGGAGCTGTCCTCCGAAGTGGCTCCCGCTCGGATGGCCGAGGTGGAGAAGGATGGCCGCCGAGGAAGGCTCCGCTCGGTCGGGATGGTCCGAGACACGGTAGCGCGCCAGCACCGGACGCCCGTTGAGATCGGTGTAGTACACGAAGAAGAACCCGTTGGCTGTGTAGCGAGGGTGAAACACCACGCTCTGAAGTCCGCTCTCGGAGATCGCGGTCACCAGCGGGCGGAGGTCGAGAAACGGCTCTGGGCGGACGGCCCCTCGGTCCCAGATCAGGATGCGACCGTCGATGGCGGGCAGGAAGAGTCGATCGTCGCCGGCGTTGACCACCGAGGTAAAAGGCGGCAGGTCGTCGCTCAGCGTCTCGAGCGCCACCGCGGGTAGATCGTTCGGGGCGGCGAAGACAGGGGGTGTAGTGATCGCGGCGAGCGCGACTACGAGCGCACAAGTTGCCGTAGTGCGCAAGATCAACGGCCGTGGACACCCATCAGTCGATGCCAATCCTCGATCGAGGGCATCCGCAGGTAGAAGTTGTGGCGCAGCTCGTGCTCGATCGTCGAAGTGGGCGTTGGACCGTAGTGGTGGCCGGGGAACAGCACGGTCTCGGGCGGCAGCTTCGCCAGCTTTCCCGTGAGCGAGTGGTACATGGCGTCGACGTCGGAGCCGGGCAGATCGACCCGGCCGCAGCCGTTGACGAAGAGAGTGTCGCCCGCGACCAGCGCGCCCTCGACCAGGAAGCACTGACTGCCCGGCGTGTGACCCGGCGTGTGGATGAATCGGATCTCGCGCTCGCCGAGCTTCGCGGTATCGCCGTCGTCGACCTTGCGCAGGTCGCTGTCGGAGACGCCGGTGACTCGCTTCAATCCTTCGGCCTCGTGCTTGTTGACGTAGATGGGCACGCCGCCGCGCTCGAGCAGCGTGGCCAGCCCTTCGACCTGGATGCCGAACATGTTGCCGCCGACGTGGTCCTGATGGTAGTGCGTGACCAGAGCGCCGGTGACCCGATACCCATCCTGCTCGGCGATCGAGAGCAGTCCGCCCACGTCCCAAGCGGGGTCGACCACCAACGCCTCGCGCGTTCCAGGATCGCCGATCAGATACATGAAGTTCCGCATCTGACCGGCGACTGGGTGGAGCAGGGCGACTTGCTCGCCGGCCAACAGTTGACGGAAGTAGAGGGGCGCGTCGGGCATCGGTTCGCCTCCTGACCGCAGAGGCCCTCTCGATTCTAGTCGACCGTCGCTAGGAAGCGCCGCTCGACGGCGGTCACGCGGCTGGACGCTGCGCGTCCAGTACGCGAGTGGTAGTCGAGGATCGGAGGATACAATCCGCCCGTGGCGTGGAACTCGACGTCGTGGGTTTCGCTCGTGCCGATGGGCCTTGGCCAGCAGAAGCCGGGTCATTTCCGCGCGATGGCGCGCGTGGCATGGGACAACCGCGCCGAGCTGCCGTTCGCCTGGCGCATCCTGCGCGACGGTGTGTGCGACGGCTGCGCTCTGGGCACGAGCGGATTGAGCGACTGGACCATCGAGGGTGTCCACCTCTGCATGGTTCGTCTCGAGCTGCTGCACTTGAACACCATGGCGGCGATCGATCCGCGGCGCCTCGGCGACTGCGACAGACTCGCCGCGCTCGACTCGCAAGAGCTGCGTGAGCTCGGCCGGCTCGACCGACCTCTGCGGCGACGCCGTGGCGAGCGCGGCTTCACGCCGATCTCCTGGGACGAGGCCCTCGACGAGGCGGCGGCTGGTCTTCGTGCCGTCGATCCGCAGCGCGCCGCGTTCTACCTCACCTCGCGCGGCATCCCGAACGAGACCTACTACGTCGCGCAGAAGGCGGCGCGCCTCTACGGCTCGACTCACGTCGACAACGCGGCGCGCCTCTGTCACGCCGCCTCGACGACGGCGATGAAGCGCGCGGTCGGCTACGGCGCCTCGACCGGGTCGTACACGGACTGGATCGGCGCCGACCTCATCGTCTTCTTCGGCTCGAACGTCCCCAACAACCAACCGGTCACGACCAAGTACCTCTACCACGCCAAGCGCCGCGGCGCCGAGATCGCCGTCGTCAATCCGTATCGCGAGCCCGGGCTCGAGCGCTACTGGGTTCCGTCAGTGATGGAGAGCGCTCTTTTCGGCACCCGCCTCGCCGATCACTGGTTCGAGGTGAACACCGGCGGCGATCTGGCGTTCCTTAACGGAGTGGCGAAGGCGCTGCTCGACCTGCCCGGCGGCGTCGACCGCGAGTTCGTCGAGAGCAGCGCGGAGGGCCTCGAGGCGCTGCGTCACGACCTGAACCAGCAGTCGTGGGAGGAGCTCGAGCGCGAGAGCGGTGCCAGCCGCGCCGTGATGGGCGACTTCGCGCGGCTCCTGCTCGGTCACCCGAACGCCATCTTCGTGTGGTCGATGGGGCTCACCCAGCATCTCCACGGGGTCGACACGGTGCAGGCGCTCCTCAACGTCGGCCTGCTGCGCGGGTTGGTCGGCAAGCCGCACCGCGGTCTCACGCCGATCCGCGGCCACTCGGGCGTGCAGGGCGGCGCGGAAGTGGGCTGCCTGCCGCTCCTCGACGAGAAAACCGCGCGCCGCTTCGCCGAGGTGTGGGGATTCGAGCCGCCTACGGGCCGCGGCCTCTCCGCGCCCGAACAGGTGGCAGCCGCCGCGGCCGGCGAGATCGACGCTTTCTGGATGGTCGGCGGCAACTTCCTCGAGACGCTCGCGGGCGTTGAGATGAGCCGCGAGGCGATGCGCCGGCCGCGCCTGCGCGTGCATCAGGACATCGTGCTGTCGAGCGCGATGCTGGTGGAGCCGGCGGACACCGTGCTGGTGCTGCCCGCCGCGACGCGGTACGAGACGCCCGGCGGCGTCTGTGAGACCACCACCGAGCGGCGCATCGTGTTCTCGCCCGAGATCGACGGAAGGCGCATCGAGGGAGCACGGCCGGAGTGGGAGGTGTTCCGCGACGTCATGAGTCGCGTGCGGCCGGAGCTGGCGGGCGCGCTGGCGTTCGAGTCGACTTCGGAGATCCGGGCCGAGATCGCGCGTGCGGTGCCGCTCTACGCCGGGATCGAGACGCTGCGCGCCAAGGGCGACCAGGTGCAGTGGGGAGGCCCCACGCTCTACGCCGACGGGCTTTTCGCGACCGGCGACGGCAAGGCGCACCTCATCCCGGTGCGGCCGCCCGCTCGCGAGATCGCGCCGCTCGCCAACGGCGAGCTGCGACTCTCGACGCGTCGCGGCAAGCAGTTCAACTCGATGGTGCTCGCCGACGAGGACCCGCTCAACGGCAGTCATCGCGAAGACGTGCTGGTCGCCGCCGAGGATGCGGCGCGTCTGGGTCTCGAGAGCGGTTCGCGGGTCCGACTGAGCTCGGCCGCCGGCGCGATGAGAGGCCGCGTTCGGATCGCGCCGATCAAGACCGGCAACATCGAAGTGCACTGGCCGGAAGGAAGTGTGCTGCTCGATCAGCACGCGATCGACCCGCACAGCATGGAGCCCGACTTCAACGCGCGGGTGCTGGTGGAGCGGATCGAGGACGTCGAGGTGTCGAGTGGCCGGTAAGGTCGCGCCCGTCGTCGCCTCGACGCCACCGGGTCTGCGCGCGGTCGAAGTGCTTCGGCGCGGCGGCGCCGTCGAACGCGACGTGGTCGCGGTCGAGGCGCCGCTCGAGATCCGCGTCGACGGCACGCCCATCGTCGTCACCATGCGCACTCCGGGTGACGACCTCGAGCTCGCCGCCGGGTTCCTCTACACCGAAGGCATCGTCGACGATCGCGCCGACCTGCTCGAGTTGCGCGCCGCGGGTGCGGTGAACGCGCTGCCGAGCCTCGGAGAGCACGGTTGCCGCGGCGCCGCCATCGTCGAGGCCCGCCTGCGCCCGCGCTCCGACGGGGGTCCGAGCGCGCCGGTGAAGCCGCGCGCGTTCCGCGCGACCGCGGCGTGCGGTGTGTGCGGCAAGCAGCGGCTCGAGGACCTCGAGGTTCCACTGCCCGCGATCGCGCCGATCGCGATCGACGACGCGCTGATCGAGAGCCTGCCGGCGCGGCTGCGCCAGCATCAGGCACTGTTCGAGGAGTGCGGTGGTCTGCACGGAGCAGGTCTGTTCACGGTCGACGGGGAGCTGCTCTGTCTGCGCGAGGACGTCGGGCGTCACAACGCGGTCGACAAGGTGATCGGGTGGAGCCTCCTGCGCGGCGAGATGCCGCTCGCGAACCGGATCCTGGCGGTGAGCGGGCGGGCGGGGTTCGAGATCGTGCAGAAGGCGATCCGCGCCTCGATTCCGGTGCTGGTCGCGGTGGGCGCCGCATCGAGCTCGGCGGTCGATCTCGCGCACGCGTCCGGCATGGCGCTCTACACCTTCGTGGCGCCAGGTCGCGGCAATCTGCATGTCTGAAGCAGCTCCGGCGACGCTCCCGATCGGGCGCGCGCTGGAAGAGTGCCTGCTCGCCGCGCTACGCAAGCGCATCCCCGACGCCCGCTCGGTCGACGGGCTGCGACTGCTCTCCGGTGGCGCGTCGCAGGAGAGCTGGTCCTTCGACGTTGTGCGCGAGAGTGGCGCGCGCCGCGGGTTGATCCTGCGTCGCTCGCCCGGCCCCCGACCCGGCGCCACCTTGACCAAGGAGAACGAGGCACAGCTCCAGGTCCTGGCCCGGGCCGCTGGCGTGCCGGTGGCGGAGATCGTCCATGTGCTCGAGCCCGGCGAGGGCGTCGGCGTCGGGTACGTGATGCAGCGCGTGGAGGGCGAGTCGATCGCGCGGCGGATACTGCGCGACGACGAATTCGCGCACGCGCGCACCGTGCTGGCGCGTCAGCTCGGCGATGCCGCCGCGCGCATTCACGGTCTCGACCGCGCGACGCTTCCCGAGCTGCGCGTCTCGCCGCCGGCGGCCCTCGTCGCCAACTATCGCCAGCTCTACGACTCCTACGGCGATCCACACCCGGTCTTCGACTGGGCGTTCCGCTGGCTCGAGGAGAAGGCGCCGAAGTCGCACCGGCTCGGCCTCGTCCACGGCGACTTCCGCCACGGCAACATCATGGTGGGGCCCGACGGTCTGCGCGCAGTCCTCGACTGGGAGGGCGCGCACCTCGGCGATCCGATGGAAGACCTGGGCTGGGTCTGCGTCTACTCGTGGCGCTTCGGCGCCGATCCACCGGTGGGTGGCTTCGGCACCCGTGAGGACATGTTCGCCGGCTACGAGGCGGCCGGTGGCGGCACGGTCGACCCGGCGCACGTGCGCTGGTGGGAGATCTTCGGCAGCTTGCGCTGGGGGATCGTCTGCAAGACGCAGGCGTTCGGCCATCTGCAGGGCTACATCCGGTCGGTGGAGCGCGCCGCGATCGGGCGGCGGTCGTCGGAGACCGAAGCGGATCTGTTGAATCTGATCCTGATCGAGGAAGGACTGTGATGGCGCCGCCGGAGATCAGGTAGTGCAGGATCGACCGACGCTACGCGAGCTACTCGACGCTGCCGAGGACTGGTTGCGCACAGACCTGCGACCGCAGCTCACCGGCGGGGCGCAGTTCCACTCGCTGGTGGTCGCCAACGTGCTCGCCATCGTCAAGCGCGAGCTCGACGGCTACGAGGCGTTCAATGCCGACGAGACGCGGCGCCTGCGCGAGCTCCTCGGACCCGGCGTCGAGGGCGGCGTGCGCGAGCTCAACTTCGAGCTGTGCCGGCGCATCCGCGCGGGCGAGATGGCGATCGACCGCGAGGACCTGATCGACCATTTGATCCGCACCACCTTGGCCAAGGGCTCGATCGACAACCCGCGCTATGCGGGTCACCGGCGCATCGAGCGGCAGTGGCCGGACAAAGCGCCGGCGCCGCCGTCAACGTTCGACACCCGGCGCTGATCGCCCGGTCGAGGCACGCTCGCGGCTCTTCTTTCGGGTATTGGCATCGCGGCTCGGGTCGTGGCACGATTCGCGCCGCCTCCCGTCGTCTCGTGAGCTTCCGGATGGTTGTCCGAGGCGAAGGGTGCGCTCGCTCGACGGAGGGGACGCAATGAAATGGCTCCGGGTCGGCTTCTCACTCGCTGCCGCGGCAGCGCTCGCGGCGCAGGGCGCTTTCGCCACGCTGATCACCGTCAACAGCACTGCGGATACCGAGGTCGACAGCGGCCAATGCACTCTGCGTGAGGCGATCAAGGCGGCGAACAACAACGCGCAGTCGGGCGCGATGCCGGGCGAATGCGCCGCGGGCGAGGCGAGCCCCACCGTCGACTCGATCGTCTTCACCATCGCCGGCACGGGCCACACGATCTCCCCATCGAGTCAGCTTCCCAGCATCACGCAGACCGTGACCATCGACGGCGGCAACAATGGGACAGCGACGGACCGCGTCCAGATCAGCGGCGGCGGAACGGTCTCGAGCGGGCTCGTCGCCGAGTTCACCAGCGGCGTCACCATCGAGAACTTCGTCATCAACGGTTTCACCTCCCGGCAGATCGGCATGTTCGACGCGACCGGCTTCGTGGTCGAGGGCTGCTACCTGGGCATCAATCCCGCCGGTGATGCGGTCGTGGCCGGCAGCGGCCGGGGCGTCGACACCAGCGCCTTCAACAGCACCAGTGGGCGCATCGGCGGCCCGACGGCCGCCCAGCGCAACGTCATCGCCTCGCCCGACGGCACGCCGATCTTCGTCGGCGGCTCGAGCGTGACGATCGAAGGCAACTACATCGGCGTCAACGCCAGTGGCACCACGCGGCTCGGCGCGGTGGCGACGGCGGTGAACGTCAGCAACAGCGGCGTCACCATCGGAGGGGCTCTTGCGGGGGCCCGCAACGTGATCGTCGCGGACACCGGAATACTGTTCGGAGGCAATCCCGGCGGCGGCAAGTCAGGGGGCACCGTGCGGGGGAACTACATCGGTACCGACCTGACCGGCACGGTCGCCCTGAACGCGGGCCAGGGCGCCGGGATCGACGTCTTGCACGCCCAGAACGTCCTCATCATCGGCAACCTGATCTCGGGGAATGGCGAAGGCATACTGCTCCGCTCGAGCGGCCAGACCGGCGCCTCTTCCGACAGCACGATCGTCACCGGCAACCTGATCGGCACGTCGGTGAATGGCGCCTCGGCGCTGGGCAACACGCGACAAGGCGTGAGGATCAACTCGAGCGACAAGAACCGCATCGGCGGCTCGGGTGACTCCGACAGCAATGTCATCGCGTTCAACGGGCAGGCGGGCGTGCAGGTCGACGGGGGAACGATGAATCTGGTGCTCCGCAACTCGATCCACTCGAACGGAGGCCGCGGCATCGCGTTGACCGCGAGCGCAGCGGCCCTGCCGAACGACGCCGACGACCCCGACGGCGGACCCAACAACCTCCAGAACTATCCCGTCATCGATGACGCCGACCTCTCCAGCGGCAACGTCATCCTGTCCGGCGCCCTCGACAGCCTGGCGAGCACGACGTTCCGGCTCGAGTTCTTCGCCAACCCGACCTGCGATGCGAGTGGCAACGGCGAAGGCAGGACCTACCTGGGCTCGACCGAGGTGACGACCGACGGGAGCGGCGACGCGAGCTACAGCGGGCTGAGCTTCCCGTTTTCCGGCGGACCCGCGATCACCGCCACCGCGACGTTGAAGACGATGACGCCGTCGTTCACCGACACCTCCGAGTTCTCGGCCTGCAAGCTGGCGGCGACGCTCGACGTCGACGGCAACGGCGCCTACGCCCCGTTGACCGACGGCCTGCTGGTGCTCCGCTACCTGTTCGGCTTCTCTGGACCGACGCTGACGTCCAACGCGATCGGCGCGGGAGCAACGCGCACCACGCCGGAGCAGATCGACGAGTATCTCGATTCGTTGTTCTCTGCGCTCGACATCGACCTGAACGGGGAGAAGGCTCCACTGACCGATGGGCTGCTGGTCCTGCGCTATCTGTTCGGATTCCGGGGGCCGTCGCTCATCCTCAGCGCGATCGGGAGCAACGCCGAGCGAGACACCGCGATGGAGGTCGAGGACTACATCGCGACACTGGTGCCCGCGATCTAGACCTCGACGTGAGCGGGCCGTCTTTCAGGCGCGGGCGCTGCGTGGGGCGCTCGCCTCGATGGCCGCCAGCACGCGCGGCGGCGTCATCGGTAGCTGATGCAGCCGCACCGAGGTCGCGTCCGCGATCGCATTCGCGATCGCCGCCGCGGTGGCGATCACCGGCGGCTCGCCGACGCCGCGCGCGCCCATCGGTCCGAGCGGCGACGGCACTTCGATGATCTCGGTCGCGAGCTCGACCGGTGACTGTTCCATGTCGGGAAGCGCGTAGTCCATCAAGCTGCCGGTGAGGAGCTGACCGCCCTCGCCGTAGACCATGCCCTCGAACAGCGCCCAACCCACTCCCTGGACTGCGCCGCCCATCATCTGACCCGACACCGCCGCCGGGTTGATGGCGCGTCCGGCGTCCTGCACCACCACCAGCTTGTGCAGCGTGACGTGGCCGGTCTCCCGATCGACCTCGACCTCGGCGAGCTGCGCGCAGAACGCCGGCGACTGCACGGCGTTCTGATGTCGGCCGTGACCGAACACCGGCGCGTGACGGCCGCCGAAGCGCATGGTGCGCGCCGCGATCTTGCCCAGTGGGATCGCCTTGTCTGGTGCGCCCTTGACCTGCACCTTGCCGTCCACGATCTCGAGATCGGCGACCGCCGCTTCGAGCATCTCGCCGGCGAGATCGAGCGTCTGCTGGCGCGCGTCGCGCGCCGCCATGATCGCGGCCGGGCCGACGGTGTAGACGGTCTTCGAGCCGCCAGACGCGCCTGCGTAAGGCATCTTGTCGGTGTCGCCCGACACCACGCGGACCTGAGCTGGATCGATGCCGAACGCTTCGGCGGCGAGGATCGCGATCGAGGTGTTGGAACCGGTGATGTCGACCGAGCCGAGGTGGACGTGGAGCGTGCCGTCGCGCTGGATCGAGCAGCTCGCCGCCGCCGGCTCGGTACCGCCGGGCCAACCGCCCACCGCGATGCCGACACCGCGGCCGGCCTTGCGCGCGGCGTCGCGATTCTTCCAGGTCGGGTGTCGCTGGAGCGCTTCGAGCACCTCGCTCAAACCCATCGACGGCCACGGCGCGCGGTGGACCATCGGATCGCCGGGCTTGGCCGCATTCTTCAGGCGCATCGCCAGCGGATCGATGCCGAGCTTCTTCGCCAGCTCGTCGATCGCCTGCTCGAGCGCGAATGCCGCCTGCGGCGCCGAGGGCGCGCGGTAGGCGCCCACCGAGGCCTTGAAGGTGAGGACCTCACGGGTCTTGATGCGGTAGCTCCCGATCTTGTAGGGGCTGCCGAGCAGGATGCCGGCGAGGCCGCCGATCCCCGCCGCGTAGCAGCCGTCGTCCATGACGAAGTCGACGTCGAGCGCGGTGAGCGCGCCGTCCTTGTCGGCGCCGGCTCGCATTCGCACCCGCGTGGCCGGAGCCGGAGTGCCGGCAGTGAACTCCTCGCCGCGCGACAGCACCAGCTTGACCGGCGCGCCGACCGCGCGCGCGGCAAGCGCCACCAGCGGATCGTGCAGCACGAACTTGCCGCCGAAGCCGCCGCCGACCGCGGAAGGCACCACGTTGACGTCGGACTCGGCGACGCCGAGCACGTCGGCGATCTCCTCGCGCACGTAGAACGAGGCCTGCGTCGAGCTGTAGACGGTGGCGCCGCCGGTCGCCGGGTTGGGCGCCACCAGCACCGCGTGCGGCTCGAGGTAGGACTGATGAACGCTGGCGGTCTCGTAGACCGCGTCCGACACCGCGGCTGCCGCGGCGAGCGCGGCCTCGACGTCTCCCTGCGCGAACGCCACCTCGCCGGCCACGTTCGAGGGCGCCTTCTTCTTGCTGTCGTCGGCACCGATGGTGGCGCCGTGCGCCGCGGCCTCGGCGGACGCTCCTGGCACACCGTCGGGCCACACCAGCGGCGCGCCCGGCGCCGTCGCCTCGTCGATCGTGGTCGCCGCCGGCAGCGGCTCGTAGTCGACCTCGGTCGCCTCGGCGCCGTCCTCGGCGGCGGCGACCGTCTCCGCCACTACCAGCGCGACCGGCTGGCCGGCGAAGACGACGCGGTCGCGCGCGAGCAGCATCCGATGGCGCGCCGCCGG
>DATAFT010000391.1:0-4750 GCA_036257295.1 Thermoanaerobaculia bacterium | reverse complement strand
CGCCCATCTCTTCCGCGATCGCGGCGAAGCGATGGTTGAACAGCTCGAGCTCCACCGGGTTGGGTCGGTCAATGGCGGCGACCTGGGTCGAGAGCGCGACACCCCTGTCCTCGAGCATCAATTCGCCGCGCCCGGTGAGCCGAGCTGACCAACCCGGCTCGACCACCGTCGTGCCGGTCGCCTCCACCACGATCGCGGGCCCGTCGAAACGGTCGCCGGGCTCGAGGCGCTCTCGCTCATAGATCGCGGCCTCATGCCACCCACCGTCGGCGAACACGCGTCGCGATGCCACCGGCTCGGCGCGGCGCTGGCGCTCGGACTGTGCCGGCAGCGTGGCCTTCTCGATCGTGCCGGTGACCTCGACGCGCGCCGCGGCGACTTCCACCTCGCGCCCGCCAAACACGTGACCATAGAGCCGCTGGTGCTCGTCCTCGAAGGCGCGCCGCCATCGCGCGACGTTCGCCGCATCAGGCTCGGTCACCGTGATCGTCGACGACTGGCCGCGGTATCGGAGCTCGAGTTGGTGGCGCCCCGGTGGAATCTGCGTCGCATCGATTCCCTGCGCCATGACCTTGGCGCGGAGCTCCTCTTCGAGCCGCGCCAACGCCGGCGCCAGGTCACGGAGCGTGTCTTCGTCGAGCGGACGCAGGACCGTAGCGACGGCGAACTCACGGACGTCGGCCGCGCCCATGCCGAAGGCCGAGAGCACTCCAGCGTATGGGTGCATCAGTACAGTTGTCATGCCCAGATCGCGCGCCAGGGCGCAGGCGTGCTGGCCGCCGGCTCCGCCGAAGGCGACCAGCGCGTAGCGCCGCGGGTCATAGCCTTTGGCCACCGAGACCTTGCGGATCGCCGCCGCCATGCTCGCGTTGGCGATCCGCACGAACCCGTCCGCGATCTCCTCGAGCGCGAGACGGCGTCCGCTCCCCGCCTCGATCGCCGAGCGCACCTGGTCGAGACGCTTCGCCACCGCCGCCTCGTCGAGGACGAACGGAAAGCGCTCGGGGAGGATGCGCCCCAGCCACAGGTTGACGTCGGTGAGCGAGAGCGGACCACCGCGGCCGTAGCAGGCCGGGCCCGGATCGGCGCCGCTCGAGCGCGGGCCCACCACCAGCTTCTGCCCGTCGAAGCCGCAGATCGAGCCGCCGCCCGCCGCCACGGTCTCGATCTCGAGCATCGGCGCCACGATCCGCACGCCGGCCTTCTCCGTCTCGTACTCGTAGGCCAGCTCGCCCGAGAAGCGACTGACGTCGGTCGAGGTGCCACCCATGTCGAATCCGATCGCGCGCTCGAGGCCGGCCTCGATGGTCGCCGCGGCCAGCGCGACCACGCCGCCGGCGGGGCCCGACAGGATGGTGTCCTTGCCGCTCGCCGCCTCCGCGTCGACCAGCCCGCCGGCACTGGTCATGAGCCGCAGCCGCCCGACCGGCATGCGCTGGCGGATCTTTGCTATGTAGCCCCGCACCACCGGCGTGGTGTAGGCGTCGACCACGGTGGTGTCTCCGCGCGCCACGATCTTGATCGTGGGCGAGACTCGCGACGACACCGACACCTGCTCGAAGCCGGCGGCGACCGCTTCGCGCGCCACCACCTCCTCGTGACGGGGATCGCGATAGCTGTGCAGGAGACAGATCGCGACCGACTCGATGCCGCGCCGGCGCAGTTCGTCGAGGCCGCGGCGCACCGCCGCCGGGTCGGGAGCGCGCAGCACACTGCCGTCCGCCGCCAATCGCTCCTCGACTTCGAGCACCTCACGGTGAAGCGGCGACGGCTTCACGATCGCGAGCTCGAACAGCCGCGGCCGGTTCTGGTAGCCGATGTCGAGGACGTCGCGAAAGCCCGCGGTGGTGACCAGCGCGGTGGCGGCCCCGCGCCGCTCGAGCAGCGCGTTGGTACCGCGCGTGGTACCCAGTCGCACGTCGATCGGTGGCAGCGCCTGCTCCAGTCCCAAGCCGAGGACTCGACGGACCGCGAGGATCGGCGCCGGCTCGCCGCCGTCGATCTCGAAGCCGGTTCCAATGGCGGCCGCGGGATCGTCCTCGTCGCCGGCGGCGATCTCCAACGTGCCGTCGGGCGAGGAGTCCGCCACCCTGGTCTCGACCCCTGCCTGGCCCGCGGTGTCGAGGAAGCGCAGCCGATAGCCACGGAAGAACGCCTCCGGATAGCCGGCGAGCCGGGGGTCCCGCACTCGTCGCTGCGCCGGGGCCGACGCGACCCGTCCCTTCACCACCCCCGAGGAGAGCACCTTGCAGGTGGTGAGCGCGCCTGCGGGGGATCGCGCGATGCAGTCGGTGAAGGTGCCGCCGACATCGATCCAGAACTGCCAGACGTCCTTCAATCCTGCTCCTCGATCACCACCGCCGTGCCGTAGACCAGGAGCTCCGCCGCCAACGTCATGATCATCGAGGTCTGGAAGCGCATCTGGACGATCGCGTTGGCGCCCAGGCCGCGCGCCTCCTCGACCATGCGATCGACCGCCTGCTCGCGGCTCTCGGCCAACAGCTTGGTGTACTCGGGGATCTCGCCGCCGACCACGTTGCGCAGCGCGGCCAGCACGTCCCTGCCGATGTGGCGGGAGCGGACCGTGTTGCCGCGCACCAGGCCGAGCACACGCACGATGCGCTTACCCTCGACGCAAGGCGTGGTGGTGACGATCATTTGAGCACCCTCCGGTAGCGGTCGTGACGGCGATCGCTGAGGCGATCGCCGAGGACAGAGAGAAAGACCAGGAGCGCGCCGCCGAGGCCCGACACCCAGAGACCGGCGGCCCACCAGATCATGCCGCGTTTCATCTCGGTGCCGAACGGCGCGTGTGACGCCTGCCACACCACGCCGATGACGAGGCCGAGACCACACAGCGCGAGCAGCACGATACCGAGCCGCATCGCGATCGCGGAGGCGCGCGTGCGCGGCGCTTCGCTCCACTGGCGATCCTCGATCGGCACGAACGGAGTGCTGCGCGCCGCCTGGCGCAGTGCCGCGAGCTCATCGAGCATTGCCCGCGCCTCGGGCGATCGCTCGAGATGGAGCCGCACCTGCTGCTCCTCCTGCTGGGTCAGCGCGCCGTCGAGGTAGCCGGACAGGAGCTCCTCGGGAAACGGGGTCGCCGTGCTGGCGCTCGAGTCGCGCCCCGGACCACCGGTCATGACCCACCTCCGAATCGATATCCGGTCGCGAGCACCTCCGCCCGCAGCTTGCGGCGGGCGGCGTGCAGCCGCGACATCACGGTGCCGAGCGGAACGGCCAGCACCTCGGCGATCTCGCGATAGCTCAGGTCCTGATAGTCGCGCAGGACCAGGATCTCGCGGTGCGCGCGCTCGAGCCGCCCCAGGCACGACCACATCAGGCGCTGCAGCTCGCCGCGCTCGCTGCGCTCGAACGGGCCCGGGCCGGCGTCGGGCGGATCGTGCGGCAACTCGCCGGCGTCGCCCGCAGCCGCTCGGCTCGGGAGCGCCGCCCCTCGCTCGCCGCGCGACAGCGCGCGCCTCCGTAGATCGATCACGCGGTTGCGCACGATGCTGAACAGCCAGGGTTGGAGCGGACGCTCGGGATCGACGCGACGCAACGACGAGAACAGCCGCAGCACGGAATCCTGCGCCACGTCGCGCGCCAGCTCGCGGTCGCCCAGGAGCTGCAGAGCGAATCGAAACGCAGCGTCGCCACTGACGCGCGCCAGCTCCTCGCGAGCCGAGGCATCGCCCTCGCGGGCGCGCTGGACGAGCGTCGAGTCGATCGAGAGCCCACCTACCAGAGCCGCAGGCCGTGGCGTCTCGATCAGGCCGAGGCAAGAGTGCGAGCCGTTCACATCCATCAATACGCGCGATCGGGGCGGTCTATTCATGGTGGTCGCTAGCCGTCCCCATCCAGAAGATCGTAGTCTTCACCGGCTCCGCCGAACGGACGAGGCCGCTTCGGTGTTGCAGCAGCGATGACATCCGGTCCCGCCGCCAGCATCGACGCTCGCCGAGCCCGACGCCTGTCGCTCGCCAAGGCCGGCCTGCTGCGCTCCGACGCCAGCACGCTGCCGCGGCGCGCGTCGGGCTCCGGCCGGCGCGCGCGCCAGGCCGCGCTCGAGGTCATCGACCGTTTCGGTTACCTCCAGCTCGACACCGTGTCGGTCGCCGGCGCCCGCAGTCATGCGCTGGTGCTGCTGTCGCGGCTCGAAGGGATGGATCCCGCGCTCGGCGAATCGCTGCTCCAGCCCGGCGAGCCGCTCTTCGAGTACTGGGGGCACGAGGCGAGCTGGCTACCGATCGAGCTCTATCCGGTGTTCGCGTTCCGGCGCGTCGCGTTCCGCCGCCACCCGTGGTGGGGCGACCTGATCTCCGAGCATCGCCGCACCGCGACCGAGATCCTCGAGCGCATCCGCTCCGAGGGACCGCTGCGCTCGGTCGACCTCGAAGGCAAGAGCGGAACCGGGTGGTGGAACCTCAAGCTCACCAAGCGGCTCGCCAACGCGCTGTGGTCGAGCGGCGAGCTCGCGATTCGCGAGCGTCGCTCCTTCCAGCGGTCGTACGACCTTCCAGAGCGCGTGATCCCTGCCCACCTTCTCGGTCGCGAAGTGCCGCGCGCCGACGCCTTCGAGGCGCTGTTGCTGCGCGCGCTCGAAGGCTTCGGCTGGGCCACCACCAGCACGCTGGCGCAAACCTGGCGGCTGCGCAACGCTCGCGCCGATATCGACGGCGCCCTGCAGCGCCTGGTCGAGCGCGGCGCCATCGTGCCGTGCAAGCTGGCGGGCGCGTCGCGGGCG
>DATAFT010000371.1:0-4141 GCA_036257295.1 Thermoanaerobaculia bacterium | reverse complement strand
GTTGCCGCCGTCGCCACGATCGTGGATGCGATCGTCGTCGTCCACCGGCGCGAGCCCTTCCTCGATGGTCGCGATGGTCGGCAGCGGCTCGTACTCGACGACGACAGCCGAGGTGGCGGCGATCGCCGCGTCCTCGGTGGTTGCCACCACCGCCGCCACCGGATCGCCGACGAAGCGCACTTTGTCGAGACAGAGCGCGTGCTCGTCCTGCGACACCGGCATGATGCCGAACGGGTCGGGCAGGTCCCTGCCGGTGAGCACCGCGAGCACGCCGGGCATCGCCAGCGCCCGCGTCGCGTCGACGCGCGCGATGCGCGCGTGCGGGATGGTCGAGCGCACCAGGCGCAGGTATGCCATGCGCGCGAAGTCGAGGTCGTCGGCGAACAGCGTGCGACCGGTGACCTTGGCCCGGCCGTCGACGCGGCGAAACGGCGTGCCGATGACGCGGCCGGGGCGGTCGTCGGGAGCGGGCGCGGGCGGGCTCTTACGGACGGGGTCTGCCATCTAGGTCTCGCTCGTCGGCGCGGGCTCCGGCGCTCCGTACAGCCATTCTCGATCCGCCGGCGCGCGCTCGTCGCCGCGCAGGATCGCCCCGGCCCACTTCACCGCCTGGATGATCTTGTGGTAACCGGTGCACCGACAGAGGTTGCCTGCCAACGCCTCTTGGATCTCTCCTTCGCTCGCGGCCGGGTTGGCTTCGAGCAGCGCCTTTGCTGCCATCAGGATCCCGGGAGTGCAGTACCCGCACTGCGCGGCGCCGAGATCGGCGAACGTGCGCTGCAGCGGATGGAGCTCGTTGGCGCGCGCGAGACCTTCGACGGTCTCGATCGCGCGTCCTTGCATCTCGGCCGCGAGCACGAGGCACGACAGCACCGGCCTGCCGTCGACCAGCACCGTGCAGGTGCCGCACTCGCCCAGCTCGCATCCGTGCTTGGTGCCGGTGAGGCCGCATTCCTCGCGCAGGACCTCGAGCAGGGTATGGTGGGTGGGGAAGACGACGACACGGTCCTCGTCGTTCACGCGCAGCGCCATCGTGGTGACGCTGCTGAGCGACGCGGTGGCAAAGGGCTCGATCGGCTTGGTCATCTGGTTGCGCGCCTCGTGCTCCGTCGCGCCGCAGGCGTCCGCTTCGGAGCGCGGTGCATGAGCAGCCCGCCGACCAGGAGGTCGGCGAAGTCGTCGCCGATCTCGGCCGCGGTGCGCTCGCCGCCGGCGCGGTACCACTTCACGGTCCAGTTGACCGCGCCCAGAAGAGCGCGCGCCGCGGTGCCCGGATCGACGCGGCGAAAGACGCGGCTCGCGACGCCGTCTTCGATCACGCGCCGCCAACTCTCCTCGTAGGCGTCGCGACGGGCGAGGATCGCCGGGCGCCGGTGGTCGTCGATCGCTTCCACCTCGAGGTGGGCGAGCGAGCCCGGCACCGCCTCGTTGAGCTCGACGACGTGCCCCGCGATCAGGGCGCGCAGCTTCTCGTCGGCCGGCGTGCTCGCCCGCGCGACGCGAGTCGCGAGCGCCAGCAGGCGCTCGAGCGTGGTCTCCTGACAGAAGGCGAGCAGGTCGCGGCGGTCCTCGAAGTAGTAGTAGAGATTGCCCACGTGCATGCCGAGCTCGGCCGCGATGTCGCGCATGCCGGTGGCGGCGAGCCCTTGGCGCTGGAACACGCGCGAGGCGGCCTCGAGAATGCGGCGACGGGTGAGATCGGCTCGGGTCGCGCCGGGCGCGGGGAGCGGGGTAGCGGCGCGTGAAATTTGAACCATTGTTCAAATCCTATAAGGAGGGTTTCCGCTGTCAACCGCTGTCAACCGGCACTCTTTTTGCTCTAGCCCTTATCGGGGGTCGGTCGGAAAGGAAATAGAGCTATGACCAAGAGCTTCTCGAAACGCCTGCTGTTGTTGCTGGTGGCGGCAGCCGTGAGCAGCACGGTCGCCGGACCAGCGGTAGCAGCCGACACCGGCAAGATGGATGCCTCCCAGCTGCGAGTCGACATGCGGAAGCTGTGGGAGGATCACATCACCTGGACCCGGCAGTGGATCGTCAGCTTCGCTGCCAATCTGCCGGATGAGGATGCGGCCGCGGGACGCCTCATGCAGAACCAGGTCGACATCGGCAACGCGATCAAGCCGTTCTACGGCGACGAAGCGGGAACGAAACTCACCGGTCTCCTGAAGGAGCACATCAATGGAGCGGTCGAGCTGGTGACGGCGGCCAAGGCCGGTGACGCGGCCAAGATCGAAGCGGCCAAGAAGAGCTGGTACGAGAACGGCGATCAGATTGCCACCTTCCTGTCCGGCGCCAATCCCAAGAACTGGCCTCTGGCGGACATGAAGAACGGCATGAAGATGCACCTCGACACCACGCTGCAAGAGGCCCAGGATCGTCTTGGCGGCAAGTTCGCCGAGGACATCGAGGACTATGACAAGGTGAAAGAGCACATCCTCGCTCTTGCCGACACGCTCACGAAGGGCATCGTCGCCCAGCATCCGAACCGGTTCACGAGCTAGAGCCCTCGAACCACGAACCGGCCACGGGCCCGACCGTGTTGTGGCACGATCGGGCCCATGACCTCGTCCATCACCGGGCCTCCATTCCGCGCCGATCACGTCGGCAGCCTGCTGCGCCCGCCCGAGCTGCGCGAAGCGCATCGCGCCTGGAGCGAGAACCGTCTCTCCGACGACGAGCTCGAGGCGATCCAGGACCGCGCCATCCGCGACGCGGTGGCGCTTCAGGAGGACGCCGGGCTGGAGGCGATCACCGACGGCGAGTTCCGCCGGGCCTCGTACTGGTCACGCTTCGTCGATCGCGTCGACGGCATGACCGCGGAGCCCGCGCGCTTCACGTTTCACGACGAGTCGGGCGCCGAGCAGGCGTTCCTCGCGCCTCATGCCGGCGGGCGGCTGGCGCGGCGCGGCCCGATCTCTGGCACCGAGCTCGACTTCCTCGCTCGCGCGACGCGGCACACGGCGAAGATCACGCTGCCCTCGCCTCCGACCATGCACTTCTGGCGCGGAGCCGCCGGGATCGATCCGCGGGCCTATCCCGACCCCGAGGCGTTCTTCGCCGACCTGGTAGCCGTTTATCGCGAGGAGATCGCCGATCTCGGCGCGCGCGGCGCGCGCTACCTGCAGCTCGACGAGGTGCCGCTCGCGATGCTGTGCGACCCCGACGTGCGCGAACGGTTGCGCGTCGAGGGCGAGGACCCCGAGCGTCTGGTCGACCGCTACCTGGACCTCATCCGCGACGCGGTCGCGGGCGCGCCGCCGAGCGTGGTGTTCGCGATGCACCTGTGCCGCGGCAACTACAAGGGTCGCTGGCTATCCGAAGGCGGCTACGAGCCGATCGCCGAGCGGTTGTTCTCCGAAGCGCCGGTCGACGCTTTCCTGCTCGAGTTCGACACCGCGCGCGCCGGCGGCTTCGCTCCACTGCGCTTCCTGCCCGCGGGCAAACGCGCGATGCTCGGGCTGGTGTCGACCAAGACGCCGCGGCTGGAGAGCGCCGACGAGCTGGCGCGGCTGATCGATCGCGCGGCCGAGCACGCGCCGCTCGATCGACTCGGTATCTGCCCGCAGTGTGGCTTCGCGTCGACCGTCGGCGGCAACCCGCTCACCGCCGACGACCAGCGCCGCAAGCTGGCGCTGGTCGTCGAGGTGGCGCGGCGGGTGTGGGACGACCCCTAATCCTGGCAGTGCCCCGGACCGATCGCGCCGTTGTTGTACTGGTCGAGCGTCTGCGACAGACCTTCGACCGTGGACGGAGGCACCGAGTCGCTGCCCACCGGCGGGACCACGTTCGCGCCGATCAGCGCATCCGAGGCGGTGATGGTGGCCGCTACCGCAGCGTCGTCGGCTCCGTTCGCGATGTTGAGCTTCGCCGCCACCAGCTGGTGGCCGAGAATGACGAGCCCGTTCCCCTGCGACGGCTGCTTCAGGATCGACAGCAGCTGGGCCTGGTCGTAGCTCGACGAGCCGAGATCGAGACTCGCCACCGGCCAGGCCTCGGAGTGGTTCATCCAGAACCCGTGGGAGTAGGTGCAGCCCTGGTCGGGGACGTCGCAGCACGAGAAGACGATCTCCATGACCAGGTCGCGGTTGCCCTGCGCGGTGAAGGTCGACGGCGTGGCGGCTGCGCTGGTGTAGAGGACGCC
>DATAFT010000370.1:0-6268 GCA_036257295.1 Thermoanaerobaculia bacterium | reverse complement strand
GGGCCGGTGGCGGCGCCGATCGAGGGATCGCGTCGGGCGGCGGCGGCGCGCATCGCGCGAAACGCGCGAGTCGCCACCGGCAGGGAGGAGCGCGCGCGCCACACCAGCACCAGCACCACCGCGACCAGCAGCGCCACCAGGGCGAACACCACCGGCGCCGCGTCGAAGTCGGCCATCCCCCGGAGGCCCGGCACCTGGCGCTTGCCGGGAGAGCGATCGAGCGTCACCACCGTACGATCGCCGGAGCGAGCCAGGCGCCGCATGAACTGACGGAACTTGAGCAGGTAGCCGACCTGATCGAAGAAGCCGTACGACATGACGTAGCGGTCCCACCGGAACTCGAGGTAGTCCCACGTCTGCCGCAGCATCAGCGTCACCGTCGGCCGGGTCGCGACATCGGGACGGCCGGATGGCGGCGTGGGGTCGAGCGTCGTCCAGCCGGTCTCCGGAAAATACGCTTCGACCCAGGCGTGGGCGTTCGACTGGCGAACGATGTAGTAGTCCTCGAGCGGATTGAACTCGGCGCCGAGAAAACCGGTGGCCAGACGGGACGGGATCCCGACTGATCGCAGCATCAGGATCATCGCCGTCGCGAAGTACTCGCAGTGTCCGCTCTTGTAGCGGAACAGGAAGTCCTCGACCGGGCTCTCGGCCTGACGGCCGACGAAGTCGAGCGTGTAGGCCATGTTGTCGCCGAGGTAGCGCTGGATGCGGGTCGCCGCCTCTTCGGGAGGAAGCCCCGACGCGAGCCTCTTGGCGAGATCCTCGATTCGCGGGGTGATGCCGCCGCGATCGAGCGTCGGTTCGTCCGGATCGTCGAGCCGAGGGAGCTCGGCGCGGTAGACCGGCCGCGAGGCGATGCCGACGCGGTACTCGAGCAGGCTGGACCGCGGCTCGAGCATGAGGACGCCGCCGGCGATGTCCTGGTACAGCCTCGTCGACAGCTCGATCGTCACCGCCTCGCGAGGCAGGATGAGCGATCGGGTGTCGATCGGCTCGAGGAAGATACGCATCTTGGTGTCGATGGCGCCGGGGGCAAGGCGGTGGAGATGGCCGGCCGTCTTGGCGAGGTGCTCCTGGCGCGATCGCGAGCGCAGCCACTGGTTGTCGCGGAACTGATCGTAGGTGATGCCGCGCAGCAGCGTCGGCGGTCTCACGGTGGAGTCATCGGGTTTCATGCGCAGGGCGACCGCTGGGTTCTGGCGGACGTTGCCCACCACGTCGAGGGTCACCTGGTCGCGAAACCCGGTGCTGTAGCCGGTCTGCCTGCTGCTGCCCTCGCCCATGATGAAGGGCGTGCGCAGACGGGGCAGCAGCGCGAAGAACGGGACGGCCACGACCACCGTCAGCACCGCGAAGGTGGCGAGCAGTCGTTGCGGATGCAGGCGGCTGTCCGGCACCACCAGGGTATAGGTCGCCTCGAGATGCAGCTCGAGAAACCGCACCAGGAGCATCAGCCAGAGCACGAAGCCGGCCAGTAGGTAGACCAGGATCAGCGGATGCAGACTGGTCGCCATCGCGGCGATGAAGAGGAAGAAGAGGAGCACGGCGACGTGCCACTTTTCGCGCTCGCGCCGCATGGCGAAAAGACGCATCACCAGACCGAACATCAGGACCTCTACCAACGGCCGCGCAATGTGCGTCGGTCCGATCGCCCGCAGTCGCAGCAGGAAGAGCGGGAAGTAGACCAGGCCCGCGACGTTCATCGTCCAGGCCGGCAGCCCGAGCTCGGCCCCCTCCCAGGAACGCGCCAGGAAGACACCGATCGCTCCCAGGTAGAGGATCAGGACCGGCCAACTGATGACGCCGTCGGGACGCGGCTCGTTGAACGGGAACGGCAGCGCGACCAGCAGGGCCAGTGCGCCGAGCAGCAGCCTCTTCTCGCGCGCGAAAGCCAGCGGTTCCGGTTGCGGTCGTCGAGGCCGGCGGAGCTTCGCGCGAAGTCCGGCGAACGCCGGCGCTCCGAGTGGAGCGGCGTCGCCCGTGGTCACGACGCCACCATGCCGACCGTCTCGAAGCGCACCTCGAGCGCCGCGTCGCCGTGAAGCGAGTCGTCGGTCGCCTTCACCGCCTCGAGTAGCGCCAGCGTCTCGAGGATGCGCCGGCGCTGGCGCGGACCGGTGCCGAACTCGACGCGTTCGGTCCTCGTCACCAGCTCCACCTCGAAGCCGGCCTGCAGGTAGCCGAGCACGGCGGACGCCGCCTGGCTGATGCGCAGCTCCAGGCGTTCCTCGCCCGCCTTGCCGTGAACCGGATCGACACCGTTGTCCAACACCACGCTGATGCGCCGGCTGCGCTCGGCCTCGCGCTCCATGAAGATCAAGCTGCCGGTGCGCGCGGTCTGCTTCCAGTGGATGCGGCGCGGGTCGTCGCCCGGACGCAGGATGCGCAAGCTGTGCAGATCGTGCCCCCAACCGGCGCGCGAGTCCTGGGTCTCCCCGATGGCGGAGGTCGAGCGGCGGACCGAGTGCTGGCCAGAGACCAGACTGGGGAACACCACCACCTCGCGGTCGAGTCGCTGCCGCATGCCTTTGCGAAACAGGCCCAGGGGGAAGAGAGTGGCCAGATGGGCAGCCGCGATGCGGTGAACCCCGCGACGCGGGAACTCGAGCTCGACCACCGCGTTGCGCCGACCGGCACGAGGCAACCAGGGACAGAGCAAGGTCGGCGCGTGATCGGAGAACGACACCAGCAGGAGCCAGCGCGGCAGGAGCGAGCTGCGGTTCCTGATCTCGACCTCGAACGCGGCCGGTGAACGCGCGAACAGCTCGTCGGGCGGCGTCACCTCGACTTCGACCTTACGCACGTCGTTGCGCGACAGCACGCCCGAGACGATCAGCGCCGCCATCATCAGCGCCACCACCATGTACAGCGCGTTGTTGCCGGTGTTGGTGGCGGCGACGCCGATGAGCAGCGTGAGGGCCACGAACCAGACGCCGATCTTGGTGGGGCGGATCCCCTCGGGAACGAAGCGCCGCGAGAACAGCGACACCGGACGAGCCGCCGCGGGGCGGCCAGCCGCCGATCCTGCCTTGCGACCCGCGACAGCTACCCCGTTCATGTGGATCCGGTCAGTGCAGTGCGGCGCCCGCGATCAGAGCGGCACCGGGATGCGCGACATCACCCCGCGCAGCGCGCTGCGGGCCATCTTGATGCCGCCGCCGGCGCGCAGCACGACGCGATGCGGCAGCACGGTCAACGCGGTGCGTTGGACGTCGTCCGGCACCGCGAAGTCGCGGCCCTCGCAAACCGCCATCGCCTGCGCCGTGCGGAAGAGGTCCTGCGCGGCGCGAGTGGACACCCCCAGCGCGAACTCCTCGCTGCTGCGGGTCGCCTCGGCCAGGGTGAGGATGTAGTCGGCGAGCTTGTCGGCGACGCGCACGCCGGCCACGCGCCGCTGTATCTCTACGAGCTCGGCGCCGTCGACCACCGGCGCCAGGCTGCGCAGGATGTCTTCGACGCCGCCGGAGAGCAGCAGCTCGCGCTCTTCGGCGCGCGGCGGATAGCCGAGCTCGAGCGACATCAGGAAGCGATCGAGCTGCGACTCCGGCAACGGGAACGTTCCCTGGAACTCGAGCGGGTTCTGCGTCGCCAGCACGATGAAGGGCTCGGGCAGCTCGTAGCGCTGGCGGTCGACCGAGACCCGTCGCTCGCTCATCGCCTCGAGCAGCGCCGACTGCGTCTTCGGGGTGGCGCGATTGATCTCGTCGGCGAGCACGATGTTGGCGAACAGCGGACCCGGAGAGAACTCGAAGCGCTCGCTCTCGCGCCGATAGATCGAGACGCCGATGATGTCGGACGGCAGCAGGTCGCTGGTGAACTGGATGCGTTGGAAATCGAGACCGATCGACTTCGCGATCGCCTGCGCCAGCGTGGTCTTACCGACTCCGGGCACGTCCTCGATGAGGACGTGCCCGCGCGCGAGCAGCGCGACCACCGCTAGGCGGATTGCCTCCGGCTTGCCGCGCACCACCATCTGAACGTTCTCCTCCAGCCGGCGGATGGTCTCGGCGGTGAAGAAGTCGCCGCGATGGATGACGCGGGTGGCTTCGCTCATAGAATCACGCATTCTGTCATGGAACAACGTCGTTTTGCCATAAACGCATAACTCATTACCCCGGTCGTGCGCCAGTAGCGGCGGCTGCTCTCTTGATACGGCCGTCGAGCAACCGGCGGACGGCGCTCGAAGCAGTGGGATAGTCCCAGCGGCACGTCAGGACAACGTCGGTGGTGTCACCCGGGCCGGCCGCCACCAGATCCGTCACCGCGCCTCCCTCGCGAACTCTGGATAGCCCGACCGCTCCTCGACTGGGATCCGTTTGCGCACCTCGACCGAGTAGGCATCACCGGTCTCCCACGCCACGTTCTCGAGCACGTGCGTGACCTGAGCCGACTGACCGCGCACGAGCGCCGCGGTCTCGACCCAGAAGGTACAACGACCCTTGGCGCGGCGCGCGGCGTCGAGGTGCTGGATGTCGAGCGTGAGGCCCGGGAGCTGCTCCTCGCCGTCGGTCGCCACCACGACGTCGAGGATGGCGTCGGTGCGCACGACGGGAGCCGCGGATTCGGCGCCGCCCTCGCCGCCTGCCGCCACGCCGGCCACGATCGGCTCCTGCTTCACGGTCAGCGACTCGAGGCTGGCGGTGTACTGCGACCGCAGGAGCTCCACCTTCTGTTCATGGGTGAGTCTGGAGCCACATCCGTGCGCGCCGACCAGAAGAACGGCGGCCGACGCGGCGCGGAGCACGAGGGACGTCATGGCGGCCCGGCTCGCTCGCCGGCACGCTCCGAGCTCCAGCGTTCACGCAGCGAGCCCTCGAGCACGATCTCGGGCTCGAGCTCGACGGCGAACGCATCCCGCACCGTGGCGCGGGCGAGAGTCATCAGCGCCAGCACGTCGTCGGCGCGCGCGTCGCCGAGGTTGACGATGACGTTGGCGTGCTTCGGGCTGATCTGCGCGCCGCCGGAGCTCCGGCCTTTGAGGCCGGCGGCCTCGATGAGCCGGCCCGCATGGTCACCCGCGGGATTGCGGAAGATCGACCCCGCGTTCGGGAGTCCGGAGGGGAGGCTCGCCCACCGCTTGCGGTTGAGCTCTTCGATGCGGGCGAGCGCCGTGCCGGCGTCGCCGCGGCGGAGCTGGAAGGTCGCCGTGGCCACCACCACCCCGGCGCCCTGTAGCGCCGTCTTGCGATAGGAGGCCTCGAGATCGCCGACGCGGTAGCGCTGCCGGCGCCCGTCGCGATGGAGCGCGGTGGCCCAGACCAGCACGTCCTTGATCTCGACCCCGTAGCAGCCCGCGTTCATCACCACCGCGCCGCCGACGCTCGACGGGAAACCCGAGAACGCCTCCAGCCCCAGTAGGCCTCGCGACGCCGTGGAGCGAGCCAGCCGCGGCAGCGGCACCGCGCCGCCCGCGCGCACGCGGAGGATCGCCGGGGTGTTCGCATGACCCGGGGTTTCGTTCAGATGATCCTCGGGTGGGGCCGGCGATCCGCTGCGCAGATCGCCCAGGATGCGAGTGCGCGAGAAGACGCCGCCGAGCCGCGCCACCACACCGTCGAGCCCCTGGTCGGGATAGAGGACGTTCGAGCCGAGACCGAGCAGGTGCAGTGGGACGCCTTCGGAGCTCGTCAGCCGCAACAGCGCCACCAGGGCGCGCTGCGTGTGGGCGGTGGCGAGCACCTCGGCGGGGCCACCGATGCGCAGGGTGGTGAGTGGCGCGAGCGGCGCGCCGTACACGACCTCGAGGCCGGGGATCGACTCGAGCGCGGGGGCCAGCGCGAGCGCAGATCGCGGTCGCTCGGCGCTCGTCCGCGACCGGTCCGCAGCCGATGCCAGGTCTGTCTCGGGCGCCTTGACGCCCTCGGGACCGTTGGTTAGCATCGGTCGCGTCCTTCCGGCTGTCCGAGCCGCCTCACTTTCTTCCACAGGGTGCAGGTTCCGTTCGATCGCAGACCAACCCGGCGACGATGACTTGCGTCGCCGCCCAACGCGCCAAGGCAGTATAGAACGCAGAATCCGGTCCGCCCCGATTCGTTGGCTCGCGGAGCGGCATGGTAAACACCATGCCGCGGAGCGAGCCTTCTGAATATCGGTCGGACCTAAGGAGCGGTTTCGATGAGTGACGTTTCCACCGAGAAGGCGAAGGCGATCGAGAGCACTCTGACGCAGATCGAACGGCAGTTCGGCAAGGGCGCGATCATGCGGCTCGGCCAGCGCGAGGGGCTCGGCATCGAGTACATCCCCTCCGGCTCGCTCGCGGTCGACT
>DATAFT010000350.1:0-5818 GCA_036257295.1 Thermoanaerobaculia bacterium | reverse complement strand
GCCGACCAGGTTGAGCCAGCCGGCGTCGAGGAAACGTCCGAACACCTGGCGGAACTGATCGGGCCCCTCGTGGTAGCAGCCCTCTTCGTCGGGAAGGCCGGCGTTGGGCACACACGCGATGCGCGTGCGCGCGGTGTCGGCCAGCGTGCGCAGGTGATCGGTCATCAGGTCGGGCCCGGTCGCGCAGTTGAGCCCGACGTAGAGCAGATCCTGGTGCAGCAGCGACACCGCGAGCGCCTCGGCGTCCTGGCCGGCGAGCATGGTGCCGGTGGTCTCGATCGTCACCGACACCGCGACCGGCAGGTTCCAACCGGCGGCCTCGAACGCGTCGGCGATGCCGAGCAGGCCGGCTTTGATGTTGCGCGTGTCCTGGCAGGTCTCGAGCAGCAGGTAGTCGGCGCCGCCCGCCATCAGGCCGCGCGCCTGCTCGCCGTAGGAGTGGCGCAGCTGCTCGAAGGTGACGCCGCCGGTGACCGAGATCGCCTTGGTGGTCGGCCCCATCGAGCCGCACACGAAGCGCAGCCGACCCGGCTGATCGAATCGCGCGCAGGTCTCGCGGGCGATGCGCGCCGCGCGCTGGTTCAGCTCGAACGCGCGATCGGCGATGTCGTACTCGGCGAGGACGATCGAGGTGGCGCCGAAGGTGTTGGTCTCGACCACGTCGGCGCCGGCACGCAGATAGCGCTCGTGCACGCCGGCGACCACGTCGGGCCGCACCGCGCACAGGACTTCGTTGCAGCCTTCGAGGTCGGGGCCGCCGAAATCGGCAGCGGTCAGGTTGGCGGCTTGCAGCGCGGTCCCGGTGGCTCCGTCGAGCACCAGGATGCGTTCTTCGAGCGCCGCTTCGAGCGCGGCGATCCGCTCTTCAGTATCGGGGAAGCGAGGTGGGACCTGGGTGGGTGTATTGAATGCCAAAGCTCCTCGTGAACGGCTCATTGTACCAGTTGACGTTGATCTTGGCTGCTCGCCGATGCCCCTGTAGGGGAGCAGCTTGCCTGCTCCCCTGACCCCCCGGTCATCAGAGCTTGAGGCGCTTCATCAGCATCTTGATCGCCTGTGAGCTCTGCATGATGTAGAAGTGGATCGCCGGCACTCCGTGCGCGAGCAGGTCCTCGGTCTGGCGCAGCGCCCACTCGACGCCGATCTCGCGCACCTCGGTGTTGTCCTTGGCCGCCGCCACCGCGTCGGAGAGATCGGATGGCATGTCGACGTGGAAGTTCGACGGCAGCGACGACAGGTGGCTCTTCATGGTGACGATCTTCAACCCGGGGATGACCGGCACCTCGATACCGGCAGCGCGGCACTGCTCGAGGTAGGTGTAGTAGCACTGGTTGTCGAAGAACATCTGGGTGACGATGTAGGCCGCGCCGGACTCCACCTTGCGCTTGGTCCACTGCACGTCGGTGCGCAGGTTGGGCGCCTCGAAGTGCTTCTCGGGGTAGCCGGAGATGCCGATGCAGAAGTCAGAAGGATCGGCGTCGAGCAGTCCCTTCTCGAGGTAGCGGCCGCAGTTCATGTCGACGATCTGCTTCACCAGCTCGATGGCGTAGCGGTTCGCCGTCTTGCCGTCCCGCAGCGGCTTGACGTAGCCCGAGTCGTCGCCGCGCACCGCCAGAACGTTTTCGATGCCGAGGTAGCGCAGCTCGATCAACGCGTCCTCGGTCTCCTCGCGGGTGAACCCGTTGCACAGGATGTGGGGGACGGCGTCGATGTCGTACTTGTTCTGGATCAACGCGCACACGCCGAGCGTCCCAGGCCGCTTGCGCTTGACCTTGCGCTCGATCGAGCTCTTGTCCTCCTCGTACACCACCTCGGCGGCGTGGCTGGTGATGTCGATGAACGGCGGATGGAACGGCACCAGGTCGTCGATCAGCTCCAGCAGGCTGCGCAGCGTTCCGCCGCGCTGCGGCGGAATGATCTCGTAGGAGATCAAAGGGCCGGTGGCCCGCGTCAGATGCTCGATGACCTTCACGGTTAGTATTGGCGGGGCACTTCGCCGTCCGCCGATAGGCGGCGAATCATAACGCAGCGAATTCGCGGACCTGATGACGCACTTGGGCTCGCTTCCCCGCGGCTTCCGACTGGTGCGCCTCGCCGGGGACGTGCTGGTCGGACCGATCGCCTTCCTGCTCGCCTTCCTGGTGCGGCTCTACGTCCCGGTGCCGATGACGCGGAGCCTGCTGCCGCTCGATCGCATCTCGTTCTACGCCGAGCACTGGATCCCGGTGGTCTTGACCCAGGTGGCGGTCCTCTACTTCTTCGCGTTCTACGACCCGCCGCAGCCGGCATCGCGCCCCGAGCTGCTGCGCCGGCTGGTCGCCGCCACCTGCCTGCAGGGCCTGGTCCTGATGGGTTACTACTTCCTCGCGCGACTGGTGTTCCCGCGCTCGGTGCTGCTCCTCTTCGTTCCACTCAACTTCATGCTCCTCTACGCCTGGCGGCTCCTGGTGTGGCGAGTGCGGCCGCCGCGACGACGGCGGGTGGCGATCGTCGGCGCCGGCCCCGCGGCCGCGGCGTTGGCGCAGAGTCTGCGCCGCCACAACCGCCACGGCCTCGAGCTGGCGGGTTTTATCGCGACGCCGGACTCGGGCGGCGCGCCCGAGCCGATGCTCGGTACCGTCGACGACGTGCCGCGGCTGGTCTCGAGCGGAGCCATCGACGACGTCATCCTGGCCAGCGAAAGCTCGCCGTGGCAGACCCGGCTCATCGACGCGCTGGCGAAAACCGCGCAGCCGAGCTCGAACGTGTGGCTGCTGCCGGGGCCGTTCGAGAGCCTGATCGCGGGCACGCGCTTCTCGTGGGTCGACGACCATCCTTTGATCGAAGTGGCGCGCGACCCGGACTGGCGCATCAACTGGCCGCTCAAGCGCGTGTTCGACGTCGTGGTCGGTGGCCTGCTGTTGATCGCGCTCGCGCCGGTGCTCCTCATCGGCGCAATCTGCGTCCTGATCGACGGCGGGCGTCCGATCTTCTATCGCCAGGTGAGACTCGGGCGCGGTGGACGACCGTTCACCATCGTCAAGCTCCGCACCATGCGCTCGGACGCCGAGCACTCCTCTGGTGAGGCGCTAGCGAGCTCGACCGATCCGCGGGTGACGCGCGCCGGTCGCTGGCTGCGCCGCCACCGCATCGACGAGATTCCGCAGCTCTGGAACGTCCTCACCGGCGCCATGAGCCTGGTGGGACCGCGCCCCGAGCGTCCCGGTTTCGCCGATCTGTTCTCGAGCGACGTCGCCGGATACTCGCAGCGCTACGTGGTGCCGCCCGGCGTCACCGGTCTGGCGCAGGTGCACGGCGACTATCACTCGTCGCCCGAGACCAAGGTGCGCTACGACCTCGCCTACATCGCCAACTGGAGCCTGTGGCTCGACTGCACCATCCTGCTGCGCACGGTCAAGGTGATCCTCACCTCGCCGAGCGTGTGAGCGGGTGCGCCCTCAACCACGCCGGCGACGGCGCCGGCTACTCGCGCGCTCCTCGCCGTCAGGCTGGTCGGATCGAGGCTCGTCGCGCGGTCGCGGCTCGAGCAGCCCAAGCTTCACGGCGTCGTCTTCGACCAGCCGATCGAGCGTGACCGCCTGGGTGGCGCGAGCCACCGCCTCGTCGCGACGGCCGGCCAGCACCAACGCTCGCGCCAGATTGAGATAGAGCTCGGACCTCGGCTCGACCACGAGCCCGCGCTCGTAGTTTTCGATGGCCGCGGGAGCGTTGCCGAGCAGCAGATAGTGGCTGCCGGTGGTGAGCGGCACGCCGACCGCGAGTGGATCGAGCTGAGCGGCCCGGTGCAGCGGTTGGAGATTCGCCTGGAGCACGGGGCGCGCCGCCACCGCGCCGCTCTGCATCGCGAGCTGCGCCACCTGGCCTGTGGTGCGAACGATGCGGCTCGCCTCGAGCCGTTGCACTAGCGACCGCGCGTGAACCATCAGCACCGGTAGGAGCATCAGGCAGAGCGCCGCCGACCAGGCGCGAGCGGGCACCACGACTCGCTCGCCGCCGCGCTCGCCGGCGTCGACCGCCCGAGCGGGGCCGGCGAAGATCCACGCCAAAAGCACGAGCCAGGGATAGGCGGTGAGCGCGATGCGCAGCGGAAAGGAGGCGAGCGCCAGCACGGCGCAGGCCGTGCATCCGGCGAACGCCAGCGCGCGGTCGGAGACGTCGGCGCCACGGCCGAAGTCACGGAGCCGTCGCCCCAGGATCACCAGCGCGGCGGCGAGGGCGAGCGCGCCCCACCACCCCCATTCGGCCAACGCTTCCAGATAGTCGTTGTGCGCGTTGGCGAAATGAGCGGATCGCCCGCGCGACCAGAACGCAACACCGCGCTCGACCAGCGCGAGCTTGGTCGGGGCGTAGCTCGATCCGAATCCGCCGTGCCCGATGCCGAACCAGGGGTGCTCGCGGAACATCTCGAGCGACGCCTTCCAGCCGTCGGGCCTGCCGCTCAGCAGCGAGTCGAGCCGGCCGGCGAGCACGTCGTCGAGCTTGTCCGAGAGGCGACGGCCTAGCCCGGGAACGAACAGTGCGGCGCCGCCGGCGACCGCGAGCGGCACCGCCGCCACCCACAACCGCCGCCACGGCACCACCGTCGCCCAGAACACCAGGCTGGCGACGACGAGCGCGGCCAGCGCCGCCAAGGTCTCGGTCACCACGATGGTGTAGACGACGATCGCGAGGACGATCGCCGCCATCACGCGGCCACGCATGGTCCGCGCGCGCAGCAGGGCCGCCTGCAGCACGAGAGCCGGCAGCACCAGATAGGCGGCGAGATCGCCGACGCTGCCTGCGAGCGAGGTGAGCTGATAGCGCGCCGCTTGTCCCTTGGAGAATGCGAATGGATTGAAACCGCCGTGTGCCTGCAGGATCGCGAGCAGCGCGAGTGCCGCCGCCGGTAACAGCATCAGGTCGAGCGCGCGCCGCAGCGATCTGGCGTCGAGTCGAGCGCTCCACAACACCAGACCGCCGAGCGCGATGAGGAGACTGGTGGTCGCGCGCTGCCAATGCAGCGGATGGATCGCGGAGATCGCGCCCGGCAGCACCGCGGCGGCGAGCAGCGCCGCGAGCGCGGTCGCCTCGCGCCGCGCGAGAGCGGCGAGCGACACTCCACCTCGGCTCCACCAGCCCACCGCGAGCGCGAGCAGGGAGAGCAGCGCAAGCGTCTCCGTCGCGAGCGTCTTGGGCAGCCGGAAGGCGTCTTCGGCGGTGGGGCTGACCAGGAACGGAGGGACCAGCACGAGCGCCCACACCAACCACTTGCCGAGACGGGTCGCCCACCCCGCGTCCGGCGCCGACGGCGCACGGCTCGTGGCCTTCGATTTGGACCGTCGCCGCGTCGGGGTCACGCGCGGCCCCACCAGAGCGGCGCCGCTACTCCGACCGCCAGTCCGATGCCGTCCGCCAGCAGATCGGCGAGCTCGGCGCTACGCCACCCGAGCGCGCCCTGCAGCAGCTCGAGCACCGCGCCGAACGCGAGACCGCCAAGCACCACGGCGAGCAGTGGATGGCGCGTCCGCGCACGCGCCGGGCCGACGGCGAGCGCCCCCAGCACCAGAAAGAGAAAGACGTGGCCCGCCTTGTCGAGCTCCAAACCGTTGGCGCTCTCGAGCTCTGGAACGAAGACGGGCGGCAGCAGGAGCAGGATCGCCGTGAAGATGGCCCAGGCCAGAAGCCAGCGATCACCGCGTGCGCCGGGAACTCGCCGGGGGAGTGGGGAGGGGCCGGCGACTGGCCGCTCCGACCACTCCGACCTCACGACCGTCTACGCCCCAGCCTTCCCGCCGACGTAGCCCTCTTTCTCGAGGTGGAGCAGAACCTGCTGCGCCGC
>DATAFT010000365.1:0-1682 GCA_036257295.1 Thermoanaerobaculia bacterium | reverse complement strand
TGAGAGCTGTCACAAGCTGGGAACCGATCTGCGGCTACTGCAGGGGACCGGCGAGCTCTCGGAGCCGTTCGGCGACGCGCAGGTGGGCTCGTCGGCGATGGCCTACAAGCGCAATCCGATCCGCGCCGAGCGGATGTGCGGCTTGGCCCGGCGTCTCTTGACCGACGCGCTCAACGGCCCGCTCAACGCGGCGACCCAGTGGCTCGAGCGCAGCCTCGACGACTCGGCGAATCGCCGGCTGGTGATCGAAGACGCGTTTCTCACCGCCGACGCGATCGTCCACCTGGCGGCCGGCATCGTGCGCGGTCTACGAGTGAATGAAAGCGTGATCGCTGCCCGGGTGGCGCACGAGCTGCCGTTCATGGCGACCGAGACCATCCTGATGGAAGCGGTGGTGCGCGGCGGCGACCGCCAGGAGCTCCACGAACGGCTGCGCCGCTACAGCCTCGAGGCGCAGGAAGCGATCGCGCACGGGCGCGACAATCCGCTGATCGACCGGGTCGCGAGCGACGGCGACTTCCGTCTGTCGGGCGCCGACCTCACGACTCTGCTCGACGCGCGGGCGTTCACGGGCCGCTCTGCCGAGCAGGTGGAGAAATTCCTCGCCACCGAGGTCGATCCGGTGCTCGATCGCGCAGGCGAAGTGCGGGCGGCCGTGGAAGAGCCGCGGGTATGACATTTGCTGTGACTACTGGCATGACCACCCCGCGCGCGGTGCTGAGCTTGAGCGTGGTCCTCCTGCTCGCCGGTCATGCCTGCACCAGCACCCGCCCCACCTCGACGGCGGGCCCCGACGAGGAGCACGCGACGCAGGAGGGCATCGCTTCCTGGTATGGCCCGGGTTTCCACGGCAAGCCCACGGCTTCGGGTGAGATCTACGACATGCACGCGCTCACCGCCGCGCATCGCACGCTGGCGCTCGGTACCACCGTCGAGGTGCGCAACCTCGAGAACGGACGCACCACGATCGCGCGCATCAACGACCGCGGGCCGCACCGTCGACGTCGCATCATCGACCTCTCGCTCGCCGCTGCCGAGGCTCTCGGCATCGACCAGGTGGGCCTGGCACGCGTCCGTCTGACCGTGATCGCCTCGCCCCTCCCCGCGCGCTACTGGGTGCAGGTCGGTGCCTTCGAGGTCGAGGAGAACGCGCGAGCGCTGCGCAACGAGCTCGAGCCACGTTACCCGGGAACGCTGATTCGAACCGAGTCCGGTTGGTTCCAGGTACGGGTGCCGTCCGGCGAGAAGCGCAGAGCCGCCGAGGCTCTGCGACGCGATCTCAGGCGAGCCGGCTTCGACACCGTGCTGGTTCGTCAGCCCAGATCGAAGACGTGAATCTCCTTCACCTCGGGTAGGGCCTGGATCCGCGCCAGGACCTCGGGTCCCGGCTGCTGATCGAGGCGCAACACCGCCAGCGCATCGCTGCGTCCGTCGACGGCGCGCGCCAGGTGGATGTCGGCGATGTTGACCTTGCCTTCACCGAGGATGGTGCCGAAGCGCCCGACCACGCCGGGGACGTCGTCGTTGCGCAGGACCATGAGGCGTCCCTGCGGCCGGAACTCGAGCCGGAAGCCGTGGATGTCGACCACGCGCGGCTCGTTCGACCCCGACAGCGTGCCGGCGACCTCGTGCTCGCGGCCGTCGCCCTTGAGCGTCACGCCGATCAGGTAGGGATAGTCGCC
>DATAFT010000315.1:0-5274 GCA_036257295.1 Thermoanaerobaculia bacterium | reverse complement strand
GGCGGCCGCCACCTCGCCGTCGTACGCCGACTCGAATCGCGAGGCGAAGGGAGCCGGCGGTCGATAGGGAGCGTGCGGCTCGTAGAGATGGAGGAACAGGAAGAACCGGCCGTTCGACTGCCGGCGCAGCCACGGCAGTATCGCCGCGAGCGTCGCCGATCCCGCGCGCTCCGCTTGCGTCGCGGCGAGGCCGCGGCCTTCGCCGGGCTCGTCCCACACCTCGAAGCCATCCGCGATTCCGCTCGCGCGCCGCAGGATCGCCGCCGACACCGCGCCGCCGGCGGCGTATCCGGCGTCGCTCAGTAGCTTCGCCAAGCGAGGGAGCTCCGGCCGGACGGAATAACCCAAGTTGTCGCGGACGCCGTGATCGGGCGGCAGCCGCCCCGTGAAGAGCGACGCATGAGCGGGCAACGTGAGAGGAGAGTGCGTGTAGGCACGAGCGGCGAGGATGCCGTCGTGGCGCAGCGCGTCGATGGCGGGAGTGGAGCCGCGCTGGTAGCCGTAGATCGGCAGGCGATCCGAGCGCAGGGTGTCGATCGAGATCAAGACCACTGGGGCGCCTGGAAAGACGTCGCTGCGATCGCCGTCGCCTGTGCACGCAGACACCAGCACGGAGAACAGAAGAGAGACCTGAAGCAGCGTCGGGGAAAGGGCCCTGCGAGAGCGTGCGCCAGGCACGATCGCTAGTGTAGCCAGGAACGCCGATCGGTCGGCGACCGTACAGCGCCTTGGCGGGTGCCAGAGTGCGGCGTCCTCGAAGGCGCCTTCCAGCTCGGCGGACTTTTGACCTATACTCCGCTCAGAGTCTCTGTAGCAGTTGCGGGTCCGCGGCGCCGGTCGGCGAGGAGCCGCAGGGTTCATCGTCCGACACGAGCGGCGCCTCCCGCATGGAGGACGTCGTCATGCAACGTGTCTTCGCGCTCGGCATCGTGTTCGCGCTCCTCGCGCTTCCCGTCGTCGCCGACGGCCCCGAGACCGGCCTGCTCAGTGGCACGGTCACCAACAACGAAGGTGAAGGTCTCCCCGGTGTCCAGGTTTCCCTCGAGGGCGGCCGCGGCGCTCAGGTGACGGTGACCAACGACGCGGGCGAGTACCGATTCAACCTGATCGTGCCCGGCCCCTACACCGTGAAGGCATCGCTCGAAGGATTCAAGGAGGCGCTGTCGCAGGTGCAGATCGCGGCCGGCGGCAAGCAGGAGGCGAACCTGCAGCTCCGCCTCGAAACCGCCGAGACCATCACCGTGACGTCGGAAGCGCCAATGGTCGACAAGTTCAACGTCACCGCCGGCGCCACGCTCACCGCGGAGGTAGGCGGGCAAGCGGCTGGTGTCAACCGCACCTACTACGGCGTCGTCAACCTCCTCCCCGGCGTGTCCGCGGATCCGGAGAACGCGGCGATCCAGGGCATGCGGCCGAGCGTCAACGGCGGTCACTTCGCCGATAGCGGCGTCTTCATCGACGGCGTCGACACCACGTTCGCGCGCTTCGGAGGCAGCCGTCTCATCCTGCCGACGGCGGCGACCACGGAGGTCACGATGGAGGCGGGCGGCTCCTCGGCCGAGTACGGCCGCTTCGTGTCGTCGTCCACCAACGTCATCGTCCAGTCCGGGACCAACAAGCTCCATGGCTCGGCCGGCGGCTCCTATCAGCCGGTCGATTGGGCGGAGGACTACAAGGACCACCACCAGCTCCAGACCACGCGCGAGTTCTTCCCGGTACGGACCGATTTCTTCAAACGCACCGAGGTGGAAGAGGACAACGAGGCGACCGGCTATGAGGGGTCGATCGGAGGGCCGATCAAGCGTGACAAGGCCTGGTTCTTCGCGGGGGCCGCCAAGATCGACACCAACGACCTCGACAAGGTCATCAACGGCGATACCGTCGACAACAGCTGGGTCTCGGAGTCGTACATCGGCAAGATCAACTTCCAGCCCGGAGCCAAGCACCAGATCGCGGCCTCATACATCGACGCGCCGCAGTACCGCCGCTACACCCACTCGCCGTCGGGCGACAAGTGGACGCCGACTCCTCACGATCTGCCCAGTGACCTGGCCACCATCAACTGGAACTACTCGATGTCGCAAAGCGTCTTCCTCGAGACCAAGCTCGCCAAGATGCACTCCGACGAGAACAAGTTCCTGGCGCCCGAGGTCCAAGACATCGACCGTTTCGCTCCGATCGAGGAAGTCACGGCCCGCGCCACCGCCATCAAGCAGCAGGACCCTCGTTATCCACCGAATCCCGCCGGCGGTCCGCACTGGCCGGGCAACTCGTACAACGTCTTCATCGCCGACTATCAGGACGACACCTGGTACAACGGCTGGCTCCTCGACAACGGCTTCGGTACCAACGAGTATCCGCGCGATCAGGCCAACGCCGGCCTCACCTGGTTCGCCGCCGAGAATCACGAGCTCAAGTTCGGCATGGACTACCAGAACGTGAAGTGGAAGTCGAACGTGCGGAAGACGAACCTCTATTCGGGACCCGTCTTCAGCGCGACCAGCACGTCGGGCTACGCCGACTGCGGCATCCTCCGCGGCTTCATCTGCTTCTTCGCCGACTACAACCCACCGGACCTGCGAGCGCAGGGCAACTTCAGTCGCAGCTTGAACCAGAACACCGCGGTCTTCGCGCGCGACCGCTTCACCGTCGGCGACCACTGGACGTTCAACCTCGGCATCCGCGCCGAGCAGCAGAACAACAAGAACGACAAGAACCGCGAGGTGGTCGACGCCACCATGTTCGCGCCCCGCCTGAGCACGTCCTACGACCTCAAGGGCAACGGCCGGCAGATCCTGAGCCTGAGCGCCGGCCGCACCCACGCCCAGCTCAACCAGCAGCTGACCAACCAGTGGCTGATGGAAGGGTGGACCGGCTACTACGGCCAGAACAACTATCTCTGGTGCGACGCGACCGACGTGACGGTCCTCGGCGGCTTGGGCCTCTGCCGCAACGGCTTCGGCACCACCCTCGACGCGCCAGCGGTCGGGTACAACTTCGCCTTCCGCCGTTCACGGCCCGGCGGCATGTTCAGGATGATCGACGCCGGCCTGTTCGAATGGGATCTCGACCCCTACTACAAGGACGAGGCCATCCTCGGCTACGAGTGGCAGTTCACCAACAACTGGGCGCTCGACGCCAAGGCGATCTACTGGGAGCTCGGCGACATGATCGGCGCCACCATCCAGCAGGCGCCGGACGGCAGCCTGTTCGAGCTCACCGCCAACTACAAGGACTACCCGCGGATCCTGCGCGCCGTCGGCGTCGTGCCGGAGGCGAACTTCCAGTACTGGGAGGACGGCGTCAAGAACTACGAGGCGCTGCAGGTCCAGGTCAACCGCCGCTTCGCCAAGGGTTGGGCGCTCTATACCAACATCACCTGGGCGGACACCGAGACCACCGGCTCGGGCGCATGGTGGAACAACTGGAACTCGACCTACGGCTACATGTACCACCAGACGCTCACGCAGCAGCACATCGACATCTGCAAGAACGCCCAGGTCGGGCGCAACGCCGCCGGAGCGCCGATCCCGATCGACGAGTTCGGCACCCCGTCACCCGGCCGCAAGATCCCGATCGACTGCCAGGCCCTCCTCGGACCGCACCTCGGCGTGCCGGTGTCGATCATCAACCGCAAGGGGAAAGACGGCGTCGCCTCGGAGCGCTACGACGAGGGCGGCACCGGCGCGGACCGGCCGGTGATCGCGAAGACGTTCGGCTTCAAGCAGTTCACCTGGGGCAAGCAGTCGTTCACCATCGGCGGCTCGGCGACCTGGCAGATGGGTCAGTCGTGGGGCAGAGTCGAGGAGATCCCCAACGGCGTGATCTCGGCCGGCTCGACCGAGCCTGGAGGTCTCCTCGCCGGGACCAACGGCCTCGACATGAAGGCGGAGGTCAACGGCACCAGACGCTTGCGCGACCACTGGTGGCTCAACACCACCTTCGCCTACGGGTTCCCGGTCCACAACACGGTCGTCGGCGAGCTACGCGTGGAGGTCATGAACACGACCAACGAGCAGGAGCGGGTGGCGATCCTCGACAAGGGAGAGGTGCGACCGGTCCGACGCGAATTCCAACAGCCGCGACAAGTGCGCCTGCTCGGCATGATCCGCTTCTAGCGAGCGAGCATCTACGGGGCTGCGAAGCCACCGTCGATTGACCCGATGAGGAGGAGGCTCCGGCCTCCTCCTCTCTTCTTTTCACGGCGCTCCCGCGCCGCCGCTGAGCTTGGCGAGCGCCGCCCGCGCTTCGACCAGCTCGGCGCCATAGCGCTCGGCCGGTGCGTTAGCGACGAAGCGCTCGAGGGCGCGACGCGCGAGATCGGCCCGGCCGGTCTCGCTGGCGACTCGCGCCAGGTTATACAGGGTCTCCCAGCGCGTCGGATCGAGTGTGAGCGCGCGCTCCCACGCCGCGATTGCGCCGGCGGCGTCGCGCGCATCCTGCCAACGAGCGACGCCGAGCAGGTTCCACGCATTGGCGCTCTCGATTCCGAGCTCGGTCGCGCGCTCGAGCGAGTGAAGGGCCGCGCGCGCGTCTCCGGCACGAAGGTCCACCAGACCTAGAGTCTCGAGCATCGCCGGCTGGTCGGGATCGCGCTCGAGCGCGAGCCGGAGTACCCGTCGAGCGGCCGCTTGATCACCCTCCTCACTTCGCGCGACGGCGAGGGCATGCATGGCGTCAAGATCGCCGCGACCCGCCAGCGCCTCGACCAGCGCGGCGGCGTCGCCAGCCCGCCCACGTCGTGACCATTCCAGCGCCAGCCGCGGTTTGGACACATCGTCGAGCGCACCCGCCTCGAGCGCTCGTTCGAGCGCCTCGATCGAGCGTTCCTCGTCGCCGCGCAGCTCGAAGATACGGGCGCGGGCTGCGTGCGCTGCCGGCGATGACGGGTTGATGGCCAGCAACCGGTCGGTCAGGCGCGAGGCTTCGTCGAGCGCCTCGACAGCGCCGCCGTCGTCGCCGCCGGCGCGCAGCAGCTCGGAGCGCAGAAGGAACGGACGCGGATCCGGCAGCGACCGCGTCCGCAGCTCGTCCTCGACGCCGGCGATGACCCCTAGCGCACCGGCGGCGTCGCCGCGCGCCGCCAGCACCTCGGCCAGCGTGAGCACCGGCGTCGTGGTACCGCTTCGACTCGCGACCGCGGCGCGCGCCTCGCGCTCGGCCTCCTCCAGGTCGCCGCTCGCCATCGCGATCCGCGCGAGGATGGTGCGCGCAACGGCGGGGAAGGCATCGAGCGCGACGCGCGCGTGCGACTTCGCCTCCTCCACTCGGCCA
>DATAFT010000293.1:0-11893 GCA_036257295.1 Thermoanaerobaculia bacterium | reverse complement strand
GCGCGCCGCCGCGCCCAACGGGCCGCCTCCCGCCAGCGCGCGCACTCCGCGCAGGGCCTCGACGGCGGTGCCCCAATCGCTCGAGAAGAGGGTCTCGAAGATCGTGCGCTGGCGCGGGAAGAGCTCGAGCGGATACTTCTTTTCGGGATCGAGCCCCGCCTTCTCCTTGGCCAGCGCGAACGCTTCGTCCAGCCCACCGAGGCGGTCCACCAACCCGATCTCGAGCGCGTCGCTTCCGGACCAGATCCGCCCCTGGGCGATCTCCTCGACGCGCGCCGAGTCGATCTCGCGCTCGGCCGCGACGTGACCGGTGAAGAGGTGGTAGACCTCCTCCATCCACGCCAGGATGCGCTCCTTCTCGGGCGCGCCGAGCGGCCCGAAGCCGAGAGCGTCGGCGCCAGGGTGCGTCTCGATGCGCTCCATGCGCGTGCCGATCCACTCCAGGAACGGATCGAAGTTGAACTTGGTGAACACCACGCCGATCGAGCCGGTGATCGTGGTCGGATGGGCCACGATGGCGTCGGCCGCCATCGCCACCCAGTAGCCTCCCGACCCCGCCACGTCGGACATGCTGACGACGACGGTCTTGCCGGCGGCGCGCGCCTCCTCGATCGCGCGGCGCACCACGTCGGATCCCACCGCGGAGCCGCCCGGGCTGTTGACGCGAAAGACGATGGCCTTGATCGAGTCGTCCTCGGTCGCCTCCCGGATGTCGGCGGCGACTCGCGTCCCGGCGAGCAGCCGGTTCTCGAGGAACGGCAGCGACGCCGGCGGCGCGTCGGTCAGCACCGGGCCCTCGCCGAACACCAGTGCCAGACGATCGCCGGAACCACCGGCGCCACCCGGGTCGCGCGCCGACCGGTACTCCCCGGCATCGATGCCGCGGTACTCGTCGATGCCGGTCGCTTCGGTCAGCGCGGCCTCGACTTGATCGACGTACCCGATCTCGTCGGCGAACCCGGCCTCGATCACTTCGCGGGCGGTGAGCACGGTCCGCTGGAGCGCGCTCTCGACCGCCGCAGCGTCGCGCTCGCGTCGCGCGGCCACGCGGTCGACGAAGCTCCGGCGGGTGGTCTCGAGCACGGCCTGGATCGACTCGCGCATGTACGGGCTCATCTCGTAGTTGAGGTACGGCTCGCCCGCGCTCTTGTAGTTGCCCATCATGATGACCTCGGGCACGATGTGCAGCTTGTCGAGCGTGCCTCGGAAGAAGGGCGACTCGACCGCGAGGCCGTTGATCGCGGCGGCGGTCGCGGGCGCGATCCACACCTTGTCGGCGGCGGTGGCGAGGAAGTAGGTGAGGTCGTCGATGGTGTCGCCCTCGAGCAGCACGTAGATCGGTTTGCCGGTCTCGCGGAACGCGTCGAGATGCGCGAGAACCTCCTCGGCCGTGGCCCAACCCAGGAACGAGCCGCGCAGCACCATGCGGATGGCGACCACGTCGTCGTCCTCGGCGGCGGCGTCGATGGTGCGCGCGAGATCCCACAGCGACATGGCGCCGCCTCCGAACAGTGGTCCGAAATCGACGCCGGCGGGTCCCTCGCCGGTGACCCCGGCCAAGTCGAGCTCGAGGACGCTTCCGCTCTCGACCGACACCGGGGGCCCCTCGAGGTTGCGGACCAGGTACCAGAAGAGGGCGACCGGCGCCATGAACAAGATGACCAGGACCACCAGGACGATCAGGCAGCTGGTCGCGTTTTTACTCGATTTCGGCTCAGCCATCGCTTCTCCATAGCCGGTCATGCCGGCGGGCCCGTCCGGGTCTCCCACGCTGCGCCCAGGGCGGCGCCTTGTCAACCCCGATACGGCACCAGACTGCCAAGAAAGTGATAGGAAGAGGGGTGACAAGATAGTTGTCTAGCGCAGGCAGGGGTAGTAATATCGCTCTTCGTCCGACCAAGCAGAGACCGCTGCCGGTCTAGGGGGGTAGTCATGATGGGCTCGTTCACGTTCCTCGAGATCCTGCTCGCCACCGCTGTTTTCCTGCTCGCCTCGAACGAGCTTCGAGGCGTGGTCAAGGCGCGCCGGGAAGGCCGCTCGCAGAACCTCTCCCGTGTGATCTCGCACGCTTCGATGCTCGTTCTGCTCCTCGCTTACGTGGCCTTTGCCTGGTCGTACCTGCCGCTCGAAGCGACCGCCGGCGGGATCGACAAGTTCAACACGCCGACGTTCAACTGGACTTATCTCATCCCCGGCATCATCGTCGCCATCCTGGCGGCTTGGGAGAGCCTGGCGATCTATCGCGCGCGCCGCGCCGGCCTCACCGACAACACGTCGCGGCTGGTGACGCACAGCGTGATGGTGCTGGTCCTGGTGGTGATGATGGGCCTCTCGGTGCGCAAGTGGGATCGCTATCTGGAGCGGATGGAAGCGACCTATGCCGAGAGCATCCCTCACACCGCGAACCGTTGATCGACCCTCACGCGACCAGGGGCGGGCTCAGTCGCGGGTGATGCGAAACCCCGCCGGTCCGCCGACCGGCTCCTGATCCTCGATCGCTACGGAGTCGACGCGCGCGCCTTCGGGGCCGACGTCGCACCACGCCAGGAACGAGTCGATCGCTTCCGGCACTCCCTCGGCGTGAATCTCGACGCGCCCGTCGGCCAGGTTGCGCGCATCACCGTCCACGCCGAGGGCGAGCGCGCGCTCGCGCGCCGAGGCGCGGAACCACACTCCCTGCACCCGCCCGGCGACGAGGATCCGTACGCGTCGCCTCGGTGGCACGCCTACGCCTCCACCTGCGGCTGCTCGCTGGTCCTATCTACCGGTCGGCGCCGGCTGGGCCGCCGGCTTGGAGCCTAGATAGGTCTCGAACCAGTGGACCATCGCGTCGCGCGCGGTCACGGCGTGCGTGCCTTCGAAGCCGTGCTTGCCGCCGGCGATCACGATCAGCTCGGTGGCGACGCCGGCGCCCTTGAACGCCTCCAGGATTCGCTCGCTGTTGCGCAGGGGCACCAGCTCGTCCTGGTCGCCATGGACCATGAGGCTGGGCGGGTCGTCGGCGGTGACGAAGAAGATGGGCGATACCGATTGCGACTTCGCCGGATCGAAGTCGAGCGCCGGGAAGCGATCGCTCGGCCCCGCGATGCCGGTCAGGTCGACCGGCGGGAAGTACGCGACCACTGCCGCCACCTTGCTGCTCTCGCGCAGGACCGGATCCGACGCGGTCGGGTCGCCGGCGTCGCCGGTGGTGCCCAGCATCAGCGAGAGGTGACCGCCGGCGCTGCCGCCGAAGACGCCCAACCGGTCGGGGTCGACGCCCCACTCGCGCGCGTTGGCCTTGATGTATCGCGCCGCCCGCCGCACGTCGTCGACGGCGTCGGGGACCTTGAACAGCGGGCTCGAGCCGTGGCGCACCGCGAACACCGTGAAGCCGTGGTCGAGCAGCGCGTCGAACCGCTTCGCGGTCTGTTCGGGCGGGCTCCAGTTCGAGATCCAGCCGCCGCTCACCATGAACAGGACGCCGGCGCCGTTGGCGGTCGCCGGCTTGAGCACGTCGAAGGTCAGGGCCATGCCCATCTTGTGGCCATAGACGACATCGGGATCGACCTGCAACGGAATGAGGCGGCCCGTGTCCTCGGCCGGCACGGCCGCCGCGATCATCGCGAGCGACAGAGCGAACCACAACGCTCTCTGAGTCTTTGCCATCGCAGTCCTCCTCGGTGGGGTGGCCCGCCGCCGGGCGTCTCGAGCGCCGGCTCTTCGTGGGCTCGGGGGGGCATCATACTCGGGGTACCATCGTCGTCTGCACACGGGAGGGCAAGATGGCGAAGTCGAAGAAGGCTCCGGAGACGACGAGCGGTGGAGGGGAGCGGCGGAAACTCCGCGCCGAAGAGGTCACACAGCGCCTCGGCGCGCTCGCCGGATGGAGCCTCGGGCGGGGCGGCGGCGCGATCGAGCGCACCTATGTACTGCCCAGCTTCCGCGCCTCGCTCGCATTCGTCGGCTTCGTCGGCGAGCTGGCGGAAGCGAAGAACCATCATCCCGACGTCGACATCCGCTACAACCAGGTCACGCTACGGCTCTCGACCCACGACGCCGGCGGCATCACTCCGAAGGACTTCGAGCTGGCGCGGTTGGTCGACAGCGTGGAGCGTTAGCGGGAGGAGCCATGGCCCGATTGGAAGGTCTTTCAATCGATCGTCTCTCGACCGAGCAGCGCGTGCTCTACGACGCCATCCTCGCCGGTCGCCGCGGTCAGGCGTCAGCGACCGCCGGACGCGAGGGCGCCGCGGGCGGCCTGCTCGACGCCACCGGAGCGCTGGTCGGCCCGTTCAACGCCTGGCTGTTGTCGCCGGCGATCGGCGATCGCATCCAGCGCCTGGGCGAAGCGATCCGCTTCGGCAGCTCGCTGCCGCAGAACGTGCTCGAGGTGGCGATCCTGGTCGAAGCCAGGGAGTGGCGGGCCGAGTTCGAATGGTGGGCGCACGTGCGGCTGGCCCGCCGGGCCGGCGTCGGCGCCGAGGTCATCGCCGCGATCCAGGATCAGCGCGAACCGGTGTTCTCCGATACCGGCGAAGAGATCGCGTGGCGATTCAGCCGCGAGCTCCTCGAGCGCTGCCGCGTGAGCGCCGCCACCTATCGCGCGGCGCGCGAGCGCTTCGGCGAGAACGGCGTGATGGAGCTGGTGACGCTGCTCGGCTACTACACGCTGGTGTCGATGACGCTGAACGCGTTCGAGGTCCCGCTGCCCGAGGGTCAGGCGCCGGCGTTCGTCGACACTGAGTAGACGCTCCCCTCACTCGATCCTGTAGCTGACGGTGAGCGTGGCGTTGACCTCGACTTCACCGGGCTCGACCGGAGTCGAGACCGCATCGGCGGCCATCGCCATCATCCGCTCCTTGTAGATGGGCTGGGGCATCGGCACACCGGCGGTCGACGCGTTGAGCACCTCGCCGAGCTTGACGCCTAGCGCTTCGGCGATGCTCTCGGCCTGCGCGCGCGCCTCGGCGCCCGCCTTGCGCAGTGCTTCACGCAGCGACGGGGCGCGATTCTCGAGCATGAACGACAGCACGTCGGTGCGGTTGGCGCCGGCGGCGATCGCGGCGTCGATGAGCTCGCCTACCTTGGTCAGGTCGCGGCTCTCGACCCGCACCCGGTTGCTGGCGATGTAGCCGCTGATCTCGGGCGGCGCATCGCTTCCCGGGCGCCGGTTCGCGTACTGCGGTTGCAGCGAGTAGCCGGTGGTGGTCACGCGATCCTTGGCGCCGATCTTCTTCTTGAGGGCGTCGATGACCGCGGTGGTCCGGCGAGCGTTCTCCGTGGTCGCCTTGCCGGCGTTCTCGGCGGTGGTCTCGACCGCGAGCTCGATGAACGCGAGGTCGGGAGAGGCCTTGACCTCGCCGAAGCCCATCACCGTGAGCGTGCGCGGTTGCGGTTGGTCGTCGGCGGCGAGGACGGGCGCCCCGACCCACTGCGCGGCGGCGAGGACGATGGATGCGGCGAGGACGGTGAGACGTCGAGTGAAGATCGGCATGAATGCCCTCCGACCACGATGGTATCGAAGGGCGCCGGACGCGCTCACAGCGAGCGCAGGCGCCGCTCGAGGAAGCGCCGCGTCGGCAGCGTCCCCGCGCGCGCGAGCGCCCTCTCGAGATGCGCGCGTGCCTCCTCGAGCCGGCCGGCGCGACGGCACAGCTCGCCACGCACGGAGTCGAGCAGTGGGTAGCCGCGCAGCGCGTCGCTGTCGGCGATGCCGGCGATCGCGGCGAGCCCGCTCTCCGGCCCTTCCACCATCGCCAGCGCTACCGCCCGATTGAGCGCGGCGACCGGCGACGGCTCGATCTCGAGCAGACGATCGTAGTAGCCGACGATGGTGCGCCACTCGGTGGCCTCCCACGACGGCGCCGCCGCATGACAGGCGGCGATGCCGGCTCCGAGGTGGTAGGGGGTGAGCCGGTCGCCGCCCATCGCCCGTTCGAGATGGCGGAAACCACGCGCGATCCAGTCGCGGTTCCAGGTCGACCGGTCCTGTTGTTCGAGCAGCAGCAGGTCGCCGTCCTGGTCCTGGCGCGACTCGAGCCGCGCCCCTTGCAGCAGGAGCAGTGCCGCGAGTGCGTGACACTCGGGCGTGGTGACGACGGGGTGGGCTGCCACCGCCTCGGCCAGCCGCACCGCCTCGGCGCAGATGTCGGCGCGAATGACGCGCTCACCCTCGCTCGGGCTGTAGCCCTCGTTGAACAGCAGGTAGAGCACCTTGAGCACCGAGTCGCGCCGTGCCGACATCTCGGCGGGCTCGGGCACGTCGTAAGGCAGGGCGCGGGCGCGGATCAACCTCTTGGCGCGCGCGATGCGCTGGGCGATCGCCGCCTCGCCGGCGAGGAACCCGCGCGCGATCTCGCGCACGGAGAAGCCGCACACCACCTTGAGCGTGAGCGCCACCCGCGCGTCGGGAGGGATCTCGGGATGACAGCAGATGAAGATGAGACGGAGCTGATCGTCCTCGATCTCACTCGCGAACGCGGGCTCGGCGGCGCGCTCGAGTCTCGCCTCGATCAACGAGGCGACGTCGCCGCGCTTGGCCGCGAACACGCCGCCGCGACGCAGCACGTCGATCGCGCGGTTGTGCGCGACCCGGGTGAGCCAGGCGCCGGGGTCGGCCGGAGTGCCGGAGAACGGCCAGCTCTTGAGTGCCTGCACCATCGCGTCCTGCACCGCTTCCTCGGCGAGGTCGAGGCGCTCGGGGCCGAGCACGCGCACCAGGCGCGCGACCAGCCGCCCCGCCTCGCGGCGGAAGAGGTGGTCGACCAGACTGTCGACGGAACCGGATGGCGGCGACACGGCGAGATGCTAACCGGTCGTCCCGGCGTGTGCGGCCCTAGTCGACCAGGTCGACGCGACGCAACTCGATGCGGCCGCGGTATTTGAGATGCGGGCAGCTCTTCGACAGCTTCACCGCTTCCTCGTAGTCGGTGGCCTTGATGTGGAAGAACCCGCCGATCACTTCCTTGGCCTCGGCCCAGGGTCCGTCGGTCACCGAGAACTGATTGCCCCAACCTCTCAGGCTGCGGCCGCCCTCGTCGGTGAGCTTCTGGCCGCCGACGATGTTGCCGGACGCACCCATCGACTGGCTCCAGGAGCGGTACTCCTCGATCATGCGTTGGATCTCCTCGGGCGACATGCCGTCGTTGTCGTTGGGACCTTCGTGCAGCAGCAGGAGGAACTGGGCCATGGCGAGGCTCCTTTCTCGGCGGTCGATCGTGTGTTGCTCGATCGGCTCAAGGACGAAGGGGCCCCGCCGTTTTCGACACGCGACTCGCAGTTGCGCGCTGTTATGCTGCCGGCCCTGATCGAGCGCTCGGCAACCAAAGTCGCGGCGGCTGGGTTCGGGCTCACGCTCGCGTTGCTCCTGGTGACCGCACTCCACTCGGCAACCCCGACCACTTCCGCGCGCTCCGGCCCCATCGTGATCGGGCACCGCGGCGCCTGCGGCTATCTCCCCGAGCACACCCTGGAGTCCTACGCACTGGCCCACGGTCAGGGCGCCGACTACATCGAGCCCGATCTGGTGCGCACGAGCGACGGCGCGTTCATCTGTCTCCACGACATCTATCTCGAGCCCACCACCGACGTGGCCGCGGTGTTCCCCGGCCGCGCGCGCGCCGACGGCCGCTACTACGCGGTCGACTTCACGCTCGAGGAGGTGCGCAGGCTGCGGGTGCGCGAGCGCCTCGATCGTCGCTTCCCGCAGGGTGCCTCGCGCTTCGCCATCCCGACCTTCGAGGAGATGATCGAGCTGGTGGCCGGCCTCAATCGCACCACCGGACGCCGGGCCGGCATCTATCCCGAGCTCAAGAATCCCGCCTTCCATAGCGCCGAAGGCCTGCGGATGGAGGAGGCGTTCCTCGCCATCACGCGCCGCTACCGTCTGGGCGCGTCCGACGCGCTGCCCATCTTCGTACAGTGCTTCGAGCCCGGACCGTTGCGCGAGCTGCGCCGGCTCGGCAGCTCCCTGCCGCAGATCTTTCTGCTCGACGACGATGCCGCGGCGCAGGTTACCGCTGCCGGTCTCGACGCGATCGCCGCGTACGCCGATGGCATCGGTCCGTCGAAGGTGCTGATCGCGCACGACCCCGCGCTGGTCGCGCGCGCGCACCAGCGCGGACTCACCGTGCATTCGTGGACCTTCCGCGTCGACGACGTGGGCAAGGGATACGCGACGTTCGAGGACGAGCTCGAGGCCTACTACAGAAGGTTCGAGGTCGACGGACTCTTCACCGACTTCCCCGATCGCGCCCGCAAGTGGCTCGATCGCTAATCGTGGCGCTGCCCCGTGCCGGCGAACTTGTGGCGCAACGTTAGGCCCAGCGAGATCTCGGAGCTGGTGAAGCTCTTGTTGCGGCGGCTGGAGTCGGTATCGATGTGCTCGTACTCGAGGTTGACGATCACGAGGTCCGACGCGGTGAAGTCGGCATGTAGCGACCACTCGCCGCGCTGGTCGCTGCGCGCGAAGTTGGACGCCCGCTCGACCAGCACGTCGTAGTCGCGGTCTCGGTCGCGATAACGCAGGCTCACATAGAGGCGGTCGACCGGCCGCGACCGCATCCGCAGATACAGGTCTTCCTGGGTGTACTCGTCGTTGGGGCGATCCGCATTTTTGCGCGCCCGGGCGATGCCGAGCTCCGGTGAAAAGATCGCTCCGGCGCCGCGCCATCGCAGCGCCAACCCCACCTCCAGGGTCTGGCTGTCATTGCCCGGCCGATCGTGCGTCCGCTCCTCCAGTTCGGTGGCGGCGGTGGTCTGCCAGTCGTGGCTGAGGCGAAAGGTGTACTCGCCATCGAAGCGTTCGACGTCCGCGGGGTCGGGATCGTCCTCGGTGTCGGTCGAGGGACGGTCCTTGCTGTACTCGACCCGGGTCTCGACGAAGTGGCGGTCGCCTTCGAGCCGGAAGCCGCTGAGGAAGGTGGTGGCGGAGGGGAGCGTCTCGTAGTTGGTTTCCTGGACCTCGGCAAACACTTTGTAGGGCTCGTCAGCGAACATCTTCCACAGCAGTCTGAACTGGTAGCGACCGATGCGGAGGCTCTCTTCCTCTCCCTCGGGAGCGCGGAAGAAGTTGTCGTTCGAGGAACCTTCGAGGTGGAGCCGCGTCTCCAACCGTTCGCTGCGCGGCTCGTCGAACTCGCTGTCGGTGGGCTCCGAGACCGGCACCACCCCCGGCGGCCGAGGCTCCGGAGTGGGCTCGGGGGCGGGCGGGGGCTGAGCCTGGCCGAGGTCGGCGGCGAGAGCCACGGCGAGCAGGGTCGCGGCCAGGGTCGAACGTCGCGGATACATGTCGGATCGCAGAATCGGGCGTATCTTCCAAGCACGCGAAAACCAGGCCCGAATTGACGAAATATACATTGATAGGTAAATTGTAATGCTTTCGTCACGGGCCCGTTCGATGTCTGTCATCGCTCGAAGCGACTTCGCCGTGAGCAAGCCCTCCGACGGCCCCGTAGGTCGCGGGCAGGCGCCATCCGGCGGGCTCTCGCCCTCCACACTCGCCGCCGCCCACTCCTCCCGTCCGTCATCCTCCTCGGTCACGAACGCCCTCGAGCCAGGTGGCGGCAGGCTCACCATCCTAGTCCCGACGCGTAACGAGGCGAGCAACGTCGAGCCGCTGCTGGCGCGGATCGAGCGCGCCGTCCAGGGGCTCGACGCCGAAGTCCTCTTCGTCGACGACAGCGACGACGACACGCCGTCGCGGATCGCGGTGGTGGGAGGGAGCTCGCGTCTGCCGGTGCGCCTTCACGCGCGCCGTTCGGGAGAGCGCCCGGGAGGGCTCGGCGGCGCGGTGGTGGCCGGACTCGAGCTGGCGCGAGGGCAGTGGGTCTGCGTGATGGACGGCGACCTGCAGCACCCCCCCGAGCTGATCACCGAGCTCCTGGCCAGGATGGAGTCGACCGGCGCCGACATCGTAGTGGCCAGCCGGCTCGCCAGTGGCGGCAGCGTCGGCGCGCTCAGCCCGGTGCGGACCCTGGCTTCACGAGCGTTCGCGGCGCTGACGCGAACGCTGTTCCTCGATCAGCTCGCCGGCGTGAGCGACCCGATGACCGGATACTTCCTGATCCGCCGCGACGCAGTCGATTGCCAGAGCCTCCAGCCGGACGGGTTCAAGATCCTGCTCGAGATCCTGGTCCGCACCCCGGATCTCCGCGTCGAAGAGGTGCCGTTCCACTTCGGCGCTCGACACGCTGAGCAGAGCAAGGCGGGAGCGCGCGAGGTGCTGCGGCTGGCGAGGTCGCTGGTGCGCCTCTCGATCGGGTCGAACCGTCGCCTGGCGCGATTCCTCCTGGTCGGAGCGACCGGGTTCGTCGTCAACAACGCGGTGATGGCGCTACTGACCGAGGCGGCCGGGCTCTACTACCTGTTGTCGGCGGTGGTGGCGACCGGCGTCACGACGTTGTGGAACTTCTCGCTCACCGAGCGCTGGGTCTTCGGCGACCGCTCCCGCCCCGAAGTGCGGACGCGACGGCTCGGCGCTTATGCGGTGGTATCGGCGGCGGGTCTCGCGGCCCGCGCGCCGCTTCTCTTCCTGCTGACTTCCGTCTTCGGTCTGCACTACCTGGTCTCGAACGTACTGACGATCGGCGCCCTCACCGGATTCCGCTACGCCTTGGCGGCGCGGTGGATCTGGCGTCCTCACCCCACGGACGAGCGGCGGCGATCGCGAGGAGGTGACCATGAGGAAGCGAGCCGCAGCGCGGGGGAATCCTGATGATCCACTTCTATGACATCCACTCGCTGATCGGGATCACATCCGATGTGGCCCTGCCCGAGCTCGCGGCGTTCAAGGTGACCGTGGATGGCGCGCCGGCGACGATTCGCGTGCGGGCTCGTGGCTTCCGGCGCGAGAAGTCTTCTGCGCGCGACGCCAGCACGCTGATCTATGACGAGGGTCGGTTCGGCTTCGCGGTGAAGATCTCGCTCAAAGGCCCGATCGAGATCGACGCCTCGCCGCTGCTGCGGCACTCGCCGCACGTGCTCTACACCAACGTGGTCGAGCCGGTGCTGCGCTGGAGGTTGGTGGAGAAGGGCTGGGCTCTCATCCACGGCGCCTGCGTGAGCCGCGGGGAAGACGCGTACGTGGTCACTGCCCGCACCGACACCGGCAAGACCACCACCATCTTGACCATGCTGCGTCACTATCCGCAGCTCGCCTTCCTCGCCGACGACCTCTGTCTGGTGCGGGCGGACGGACGGTTGCTCGCCTACCCGAAGCCGATGACGATCAGCCGGCACACGCTGAGGGCGGTGAACCCGCGCGTTCTGTCGGCACTCGAGCGCGCCAAGCTGGTGGTGCAGAGCCGCGTCCACTCGCGCAGCGGCCGTCGCTTCGCCCAATTCCTCGCGCGCACCGGCCTGCCGGTGGCGACCCTCAATACGCTGGTGCAGTGGCTGGTGCCCCCGCCGAAGTACTCCATCCAGCGGCTGCTGCCTCACGCGACGCTCGCCGACGGCGCCTCACTGCGCGGGCTGTTCCTGATCGAGCGCGGGGAGTGTGACGAGGCTGTCGACCTCGAGCCCGATACCGCGCTCGAGATGCTGGCCGCGAACTGCGATGACGCCTTCGGCTTTCCGCCCTACGCGTTGCTCGAACGGGGCCTACGCCACCAAGGCGGCCGCGACCTGCGCGAGCGGGAGCGCGAGATCGTCGCTTCGGCGTTCGCCGATCGGCGCGCGACCCTGCTGCGGAGCCGTCGCTTCGACTGGTGGCGCGCCATCGCCGCCTCGATCGACCGCCCGACCGTGCGTCCGTCGCCGGTCATGGCCGCGGTAGCGTCGGCACGGTGAGCCGCCGGCCGCTCGCGCTGAGCGCCATCCTGATCGCCGCCGCGGCGACGCGCCTGTGGCGGCTCGACGCGGTCGGCTTCAACAGCGACGAGGCGGTGTACGCCGGCCAGGCGGCCGCTCT
>DATAFT010000286.1:0-2923 GCA_036257295.1 Thermoanaerobaculia bacterium | reverse complement strand
GAGAGCCTGCGCCGCGCGCTGCCCGAGCTGCCCTGGGAGCGTCGCGCGCGGTTCAGCGCGGAGTACGGCCTCTCGCTCGACGACGCGCGCCTGCTCACCTCGGCGCCCGAGCTCGCCGATTACTTCGAGGCGGCGGTCCGTCACCATCCCGGCAACCCCAAGGCGATCGCCAACTGGGTGATGACCGAGGTGCTGCGCGAGCTCAAGGCGCGCCATGCGACGGTCGCCGAAGCGCTCGCGCCCGAGCGTCTGGCGCGACTGGTCGAGATGGTCGACACCGGCTCGCTCTCCGGTCGCGGCGCCAAGGAAGTGCTGGCCGCGATCTGGGAAGGAGGCGAGGAACCGGCACAGGCGTGCGAGCGACTCGGCCTGACGCAGGTGCGCGACGCCGGCGAGATCGCCGACTGGGTCGACGCCGTGCTGAGCGAGCACCCGGGGCCGGTGGCGCAGTACCTCGAAGGGAAGACGAAGGCGCTCGGGTTCCTGGTCGGCGAGGTGATGAAGCGTTCGGGCGGACGGGCGGACCCGCGGCAGGCGCGCGACCTGCTGGGACAGACGCTCGCGAGACTCGTGAACGGTTCTGAGGAGGCGGTCGCCTCGTCGGGGCTAGCGCGCCCCGGCCGCAGCACTCCAGATTGATCCAGTTCTGGAACGTCTCGAAGAAGTACACCGCGGGCCCCACCGCGCTCGCCGACGTCTCGTTCTCGATCGCGCGCGGTGAGTTCGCCTTCCTCACCGGGCCGTCGGGCGCCGGCAAGACGACGCTGCTCAAGCTGATCTACCGTGAGGAGCTGCCCGACGCCGGGCAGATCGTGGTCAACGGGCGCAACGTGACGGCGCTGCCGCGCCGCAAGATCCCGTATCTGCGCCGCTCGATCGGCGTCGTGTTCCAGAGCTTCCGTCTGATCCCTCGCAAGACCGTGTTCGAGAACGTCACCTACCTGCCGCGCATCCTCGGCATGTCGCGCGCCGAGCAACAGCGCATGTGCGAGCGCGCGCTGCGGCGGGTGGGGCTCGCGCACCGGCTCAACGCCTATCCGCGGCAGCTCTCGGGCGGCGAGCAGCAGCGCGTGACGCTGGCGCGCGCGCTGGTGTGCGACCCGCGCATCATCCTGGCCGACGAGCCGACCGGCAACCTCGACCCCGAGCTCTCGGCCGAGATCCTCGCGCTGCTGCGCGAGATCCACGCGCAGGGCACCACCGTGATCGTCGCCACGCACGACCGCGCCATCATCGAGAGCCTGGGCGGCCGCGTGCTGCTGCTGCACCGCGGTCGCCTGGTCGCCGACGGCTACCGCGAGCCCGGCACGGTCGAGCCGCCGCCCTACGCCGCCGCGGTGGCGGCGGCGGTTGCGGAAGCCGCGACGCACGAGCACGCGCCGATGACGCTCGCCGCCGACTCACGGAGGGCGCGTTGAGGTTCTATCAGGCGCTCTCTTACTTCGTCACCGAGGCATTCGTCTCGCTGGCGCGAAGCTGGAAGGTGAGCGTCGCCGCGATCGCGGCGATCGGCGTGAGCCTGTTCCTGTGCGGCGCCTTCCTGGTCGTGTTCCGCAACCTGTCGCGCACGGTCGCGCAGTGGCAGCAGGAGGTGGCGGTGGTGGTCTACCTGCCGCGCGGCGTGGAGCGGGCGCAGGTCGAGGATCTGCGCTTCGTGCTCGACGCGCCGGTCTGGGTGCGCGGCGTGGTCGAGGTCGACGCCGCCGCGGCCGCCGACCGTTTCGAGGAGACCTTCCCCCGGCTCGCCGAGCTCGCACGCACCAGCGAAGGCGATCTCTTCCCGCCTTCGCTCGAAGCCGAGGTCGATCCGGCGGCCATCGACGACGCTCAGTTCGAGCAGTGGATCGAGGGGTTGCGGGCTCATCCCGCGGCGCTGATGGTCGATGCCGATCAGGAGTGGCTCGACCAGCTGGCGTCGGCGGTGCGCCTGGTGCGCGCCGGCGGTATCGTCTTGGGAGTGCTGCTGGTAGGCGCCGCGGCTCTCACCACCTCGAGCCTGTTGCGCCTGATCGCCCACGCGCACCGCGAGGAGATCGCGATCATGAGGATGGTCGGCGCCACCGAGTTCTACATCCGCGGGCCCTTCTACTTCGAGGGGCTGCTCCAGGGCGTGGCCGGGGCGGCGATCGCGATCGCGGGCATCGTGCTGGGCTCTCGCGCCATCCCCGATCAGGGCTCGTTCGTGACCGCGCTGCTGTTGGCCGAGCCGGCGCGCCTGCGCGAGCTCGGCATGGTTCTCGGCGTCGGCGCGCTGATCGGAATGAGCGGCGCCGTCCTCTCGTTGCGCGGTGAGCGCGGCGAGGCGCAGGTGATCGAGTGACCGCGGGCTCGGTCTCCAGCGCGCCACCGCGCCCACCGCGGCGTGCCGCGCGACCGCTCGCGCTGCTCGCCATGGCGCCGATGCTGCTGGCGCTCGGCGGTGTGGTACCCGCGCTGGGCGCGGAGCGCGTCCGCGCGCGCGTCCTGCTGCTCGACTATTTCGCGGAGGTCGAGCACGACGTGTTGCAGAGCTTCCTCTGCGTCGAGCCCTGCACCGAGCGCGCCGGCTGTCCCGAGTCGCTGCGCAGCCAGGGTGTCGACTACTGGAGCGACGACTTCGTCGTCTTCCGGCCGAAGGTCGAAGGCAACGCCCGCTCGATCGTCGAGCGCTTCCGCGCCACCAACGTCGATCTGCTGTCGCTCTCGGGGCATCACTCCTCGGGATTCTCGGGCGGACCGGAAGGGGCTCGCTTCGACACCGAGCGGCTGGGCAGGGACCTCGCCGACGTCACCGGCTCGGCAGCTTTCTTCACCCATCCCTCGATGGTGATGCTCCAGGGCTGCCGCACCGACGTCGAGTCGTCGTTCACCGGCGACCCTCGCGAGTACATCCGCCACGTGATCGAGGAGACCGACGTCCGCCGCAACGAGTTCGATCGACTGA
>DATAFT010000252.1:0-4483 GCA_036257295.1 Thermoanaerobaculia bacterium | reverse complement strand
GTCGGCGCCGACGACTACATGACCAAGCCGGTCGACCTCTACGAGCTGCGCCGGCGCGCCACCAACATCCTCGAGAACCGCCGCCTCAAGGACGAGGTCACCGAGCTGCGGAGCCTGCTCGACAAGCGCTACGGGTTCGAGAGCATCATCGGCAAGTCGGGCCCGATGGAGCGGCTGTTCGAGCAGATGAGGGTGGTGGCTCCCACCCGGTCGACCGTGCTCGTGGTCGGCGAGAGCGGCACCGGCAAGGAGCTGGTGGCGAACGCCCTCCATCAGGCGAGCCCGCGTCGCTCCGAGCGCTTCCTCGCGCTCAACTGCGGCGCCATCCCGTCAGACATCCTGGAAAGCGAGCTCTTCGGTCACGAGCGTGGATCGTTCACCGGCGCGGTGACTCGGAAGATCGGCAAGTTCGAGCTGGCGCACCGGGGGACGCTCTTCCTCGACGAGATCAGCGAGCTCTACCCGGAGCTCCAGGTCAAGCTGCTGCGCGTGCTCGAAGAGCGCAACATCATGCGGGTGGGTGGCGGCGACCTCATCGAAGTCGACTTCCGGTTGATCGCCGCCACCAACCGTGACCTCGAGCGCGAGGTGGCGGCCGGCCGCTTCCGCGAGGACCTCTACTACCGGCTCAAGGTGGTGACCCTCGAGATCCCGCCGCTGCGCGATCGCACCAGCGACCTCCCCGTTCTCTGCGAACACTTCCTGCAAGCGTTCAGCGAAGAGCACGGCAAGTCGGAGATCAGGATCTCGCCGCAGGCGCTCGACGCCCTGTCGCGGCACCCCTGGCCCGGCAACGTCCGCGAGCTGCGCAACGTGCTCGAGTCGGTGGTGATCTTCCATCCCGGCGGCGAGATCAAGGTCGAGGATCTGCCGGCGCTGTTCCGTGACGCGGCGCGCTCGACCAGGAGCGCGGCGCCGATCCAGACGCCGTTCGGTACCGCGCGCACGATGGACGAGATCGAGCGCCAGGCGATCCTGGAGACGCTCGAGCGCACGCATGGACGCCGGGCCGAGGCCGCGCGCCTCCTCGGTATCGGGCTGCGCACCCTGCAGCGCAAGCTCAAGGACTACCGGGCGCAGGGAATCGTGGAGGGGGGTTGATTCCGATGGACGTACCGTCAGAGGTGCTCATTCACAGCACGGTGGTCGGCTGGAAGGGCGAGGAAGGCACTCTGCTCTTCATCGGAGACGGGTTCTACGAGATCAACTTCAGCTTCGGCGGCTCGATCCACCGCGTCCTGCTGCCGATCTCGAGCACGGTGCTGATCGCCAAGGACCACGAGGAGCGGTTCGTCTCCGACGTCGACATCGAGCGCTAGCTGTTGGCGCCGCGGACGGAGCGCGAGGTTTCCAACAGCCGGTTCACGGTGTCTAACCGAGCGATGGCCACCGCGCCGGCTCCAGCGTCCGAGCTCACCGAAGCGTCGAGGCGCGGACGGCGCGGCCGCGACGAGACCGAGCTCCTGGCCGACCTGCGCCGGGGCGATCGCTTGGCCGCGGAGATCCTGGTGGAGCTCACCTACCCCTTGATCTATCGATCCCTCTTCCGCATGTGCGGGGACGGCGATGCCGCCTCCGACCTCACCCAGGACACCTTCGCGCGGGCCTGGCGCGCGCTCGACCAGTTCGACGGCCGGTCGCGGTTCTCGACCTGGCTCTACCGCATCGCCTACACCACCTTCCTCAACCACGTGCGCCGGCCGCAGCGGTTCGTCCAGCTCGACGACGCGGCGGTGCCGGCCGAGCCGGTCGCTCCGCTCGCGGTAGATCCGTTGCTCGCGCTCGACGCGGTTCGTCTCCGGCGCGCGGTGCTCGCGCTGCCCGAGGAGCTGCGCTTCGCGGTGACCGCGCACTTCTGGGGCGAGGTGCCGGTGCGCGAGATCGCGCGCCAGGAAGGTCTCTCGAGCGTCGCCATCCGCAAGCGCCTGCGCCGCGCGGTCACCCGGCTCCGCGGCGAGCTCGAGGAGGGCGGGTCGTGACGCGCATCTCGCGCCGCCGGATCGAGCACGGCCTTCGCCTGCCGGCCCCGGCGCCCGGCGCCGAGCTCGGGCGCAGGATCAAGGACCAGATCCCGGACGATCTGTTCGGAGCGCCCGAAGAAACGTCGCGCGGCGATCGGATCTCCGGCCCGCCGCCGGCGACCGGAGCGGGGCAACCGAGAACGTGGGGTCGTCCGGCGGTGTGGGCGGTGGCGGCTTCGGTCGTCGTCGCCCTCGGAGCGGGATGGCTCGCGACACGAATGTTCGAGACCGCCGACCCGCTCTCCCCGGCGCCGATCGTGGCCGCGCCGGCCGAGTCGGAATCGGCGCCGGCCGCGGCGGTCGACCAACTGGCGCCGCTCGAGGTCGGCGAGACCGAGAGCGTCGCTCAGGCCTCCAGTAGTCGTGAGCGGTCCGAACGCCGAGCCGCCGTCATCGCGAAACAGTCAACGCCTCCACGAGAATCGTCACCCGCGCGAGAGCCCGCTGTCGCGGCGCCCGCGGCGCGCCCCGACTCGGCGGTGGCGGGCGCGGCCACGGGCGGAGCCGCGCCGGCGCCGGACGAAACGGACGGGGGCCGCGGCGCTGCGTTCGACGATCGCGAGCGCCTGGATCTCGCCCCGGCTTCGCTGCCCGCGGAGCGACCGATGGCGCGTCAGACGCAGTCGCTCGATCCCGGCCAGGTCGCGGCCAAACGCGCTCTGGCGAAGCCGGCGAGAGACTCCGCTCGGCTCGAGCGCGTGATGGACGACCTCCTCGAGACGGCCGCCGATCGCGCCGGCTCGGAGTCGACGTCGGCGATCTCGATCGACGGGACGAGCGGACGAACGGCCGGCCGCCTCGTGCTGCTGGTGAGTGCGACAGTGCGAGACGGCCTCGCCTCGGGCAACGCTGAACGACTGGCAGGCGCAATCGAGCTCGAGCTCGACCCGACGCTCGTGAAGGCGTATCGCCTGCTGGCGAGTCACGCGCGCGACCTGGGCGCCGACACGGCGCCAACCGGCGTGGCAGCGAGAGCTGCCGCGACTAGGCGGGTGACCGCGCTGTACGAGCTCGAGATCGCCGGCGATCTGGATCGGAACACCGGACTGGGCACGGTGCGGCTGCGCGACAACGGCAAGGCGAAGGACGTGGAGGAATCGACCGGACGCGGCATCGTCGCCGCCGATTTCGCCCACTGGGCGACGACCACCGTCTCGCTTCGGCTGACCGCGCTCGGCGCCGAAATAGCGCTCCTGCCCGGCGACGCCCCGCCCGAAGTGGTGGCGAGCCTACGGGCGGAGCTCGAGCGCTTGCGCGCCGGCGCGGATGTCGACGAAGTCTCCGCGCGGCGAGCGGACGAGCTGCTCGACGTCCTTTCTCGATGACGCCTCCATCCTCTGCCTAGGGCACTGTTCCACGCCGAGCGGGCTCGGGTTCGGCGCGGGCGCGCACCGGCCGCGCGGCTCGCAACGCAGCCGATGAGGTGACCCGACTACGTCGCGAGCTTGCATCGAATTTGCACTAAGGCTGTTGCGAAGGAGGTCGAACAAGTATGAAGCAGCTCGTGAGGTTTCGCCCGCGACCCCTGATCGCGCTCGCGACGTTGGCGTCCGTACTCTCGTTCGCCGGCGCAGGCACCGCCGCCAGCGCCGATGACCGCGATCATCGGGATTACGACGGACGGGACCGCTACTACTCCGACCACCGCTCCAGCGACCACTACCGCGGTCGCGACTGGGACCGTCACCACGATCGCTACAAGCGGGACAAGCACTACGACAAGCATCGTCGCGACTACCGTCACGATCGCTACTACTACGATCGCGGCTACCGTGACAGCGGCTACTACTACGACCGCGGCTACGGCCACGGTCGCTTCGTAGCGCCGCACTACCTCTACCGTCGCGACTACCCGTCCTACGACCACTACTACCGCGGCTCGGCCTACTATGCGCCGCACCGGCACGGCCACCGCATCTATCTGTTCCCGGTGTTCGTGGGCGGCTACACCGAGTACCGGCCGTACGCCTACTGCGGCGACGCCTACTTCCCGGGGCACTACTACGATCGATACGACGGAGCGCACGGACACCTCGGCCTGCACTTCGGCTTCTGAGGCGCGGCATCTCCAGCGCGGAATCGGGGTAGGGTTTGCGGGTCGATCTCGGCGAGCTCGTCGTCAGGGATCGGTCCGCACGCCCGCTTCTCGGCGATGGCGCAGCATCCTGCGGACCTGCCGCAGCTCGCGGCGCACGGTGCTCGCCTGCCGGCGGCTGAGACGCTCCCCGCTCCAGCTCTCGAGCAGATACAGGTCGATCAACCCGCCGCCGGCGGCGAGCGCGGACGGAGCGTTGTGCTCGAGCCAGCGGGCCAGCGCGATCGGGCCGGTGGCGGCGCCGATCGAGGGATCGCGTCGGGCGGCGGCGGCGCGCATCGCGCGAAACGCGCGAGTCGCCACCGGCAGGGAGGAGCGCGCGCGCCACACCAGCACCAGCACCACCGCGACCAGCAGCGCCACCAGG
>DATAFT010000211.1:0-3610 GCA_036257295.1 Thermoanaerobaculia bacterium | reverse complement strand
AGAGCGGCGCCATGCGGCGTTTCTTCAACGCGCTCGGCCAGCCGTTCTTCACGCCGGCGGCCGACTCTCCCGACGGCAAAGCGAACCCGCCGGGCGCGATCCAGGCGACCACTGAAGCTCTGGGCGCGTTCCCGACCTGCGACGCGTAGTCCCTCCCCGACGGAGCCAGGGGCGTTCTTCGCCCCTGGCTCCGCTTCTTTGCGCTGCCCGATTGAACAGTGTGCCGCGTCGGTGTTACACTATGTCGCGGGCGTCGGTATTTCTTCAGCCCGCACTCCAACCCAAGAACCGGTTTCGGATCGCTCTGGCGTCATCGCCATGTCCACACCCATGCTCAGCACCGCCCCTGCCCCCGCTCCGGCGCAGCTCGCCCGCCGCGACGACCTGCGCAACATCGCGATCGTCGCCCACGTCGATCATGGCAAGACCACGTTGGTCGACGCACTGCTCTGGCAGAGCGGCATCTTCCGCGCCAACGAGAACGTGGTGGAACGGGTGATGGACTCGATCGACCTGGAGCGCGAGCGCGGCATCACCATCATGGCCAAGAACACGGCCATCGAGTACCGCGGCACCCGCATCAACATCGTCGATACTCCGGGCCACGTCGACTTCGGCGGCGAGGTCGAGCGCACCATGAAGCTGGTCGACGGCATCCTGCTGCTGGTCGACGCCAGCGAGGGACCGCTGCCCCAGACCCGCTTCGTTCTGCGCAAGGCGATGGAGGCGGGCCTGGTCCCGGTGGTGGTCATCAACAAGATCGATCGTCAGGACGCCCGCCCGCGCGAGGTCCTCGACGAGATCTACGACCTCTTCATCGACCTCGGCGCGCACGACGCGCAGCTCGACTTCCCGGTGGTCTACTGCAACGCACGCGCGGGCCGCTGCCGGCTCGACGTCGACGGCGAGGATCAGCCGCTCTCGCTGCTGATGGACCAGATCCTGGCGACGGTGCCGCCCCCGGTCTACGATCCGGACCTTCCGCTCCAGATCCTGATCACAACGCTGGGCTGGGACGACTACGTCGGCCGCCTGGTCATCGGCCGCATCCAGAACGGCTCGATCGCCAAGGCGCAGCAGGTCGTGCTCTGCCGCCTCGACGGGACGACCGTCCCGACCAAGGTGACCGGGCTGTACTCGCACCGCGGCCTGCAGCGGGTCGAGATCGCCGAGGCGCAAGCCGGCGAGATCGTCGTCCTCGCCGGGATCGGCGAGGTGTCGATCGGCGAGACCATCGCCTCGGTCGAGAGCCCACTCGCGCTGCCGCCGATCACGGTCGAAGAGCCCACCATCTCGATGCGGTTCTACGTCAACGACTCGCCGTTCTCCGGGCGCGACGGGCGCTACGTCACCTCGCGCAAGCTGCGCGAGCGGCTCGAGCGCGAGGCGCTGATGAACGTCGCGATCCGCGTCGCGCCCACCGATGGGCCGGAAGCGTTCGAGGTCGCCGGTCGCGGCGAGCTCCAGCTCTCGATCCTGGTCGAGACCATGCGCCGCGAGGGCTACGAGCTCGGCGTTGGCAAGCCGGAGGTCATGACCAAGACCATCGGTGGCGTCGTCCACGAGCCGATGGAGACCCTCCTGGTCGACGTGCCGGAGGACTACGTCGGCGCGGTGACCCGGCTGCTCGGCCCACGCCGCGGCCGCATGATCGAGATGCTCCACCAGGGCTCCGGCCGCGTCCGCCTCGAGTTCCGCATCCCGTCGCGCGGCCTGATCGGCATGCGATCGGCGCTGCTCGAGGAGACGCGAGGCACCGCGACGCTGCACCACGACTTCGCCGGCTGGGACCCCTGGCTGGGCGACATTCCGCACCGCATCACCGGGGCGCTGGTCGCCGACCGCGCCGGCCGCGTCACCGCCTACGCCTGCGAGCACCTGCAGTCGCGCGGCATCCTGTTCTGCCCGCCGACCACCGAGGTCTACGAGGGCATGATCATCGGCGAGCACTCGCGCCCCGACGACCTCGACGTCAACATCACCAAGGAGAAGAAGCTCACCAACATGCGGGCTTCGACCTCCGAAGACTTCGTCAAGCTGGGCGCCACCCGCAAGATGAGCCTCGAAGAGGCGATCGAGTTCATCGACGCCGACGAGATCGTCGAAGTGACGCCCAGCACGTTCCGGCTGCGCAAGCGCGTCCTACGCGCGAACCAGCGATAAGATCGAAAGGATCCCACCGCCGCCTACCGCGCGGCATCATCGAATGGCCTTATCCGAAACTAGAAATCCCGTCCTAGCCCCTCCCGCAACCCGCCCCACACTCGCCTCCCGCGTCCCCCCCGGCGGTACCCAAGACCCCGCCGAGATCCTCTCGCTCTTCCTCCAGTGGGTGGAAGACGTGGGGTTCGAGCCCTACCCGGCGCAGGAGGAAGCGCTGCTCGCCCTGATCGAGGGCAAGCACGTCATCCTCTCGACGCCGACCGGCTCGGGGAAGTCGCTGGTGGCGCTCGGCCTCCACTTCAAGGCGCTGTGCGAAGGCCGGCGCTGCTACTACACCTCGCCGGTCAAGGCGCTCGCGAGCGAGAAGTTCTTCTCGCTGTGCGAGGACCTGGGCGCCGAGAACGTCGGTATGCAGACCGGCGACGCTTCGATCAACGCGAAGGCGCCCATCATCTGCTGCACGGCGGAGATCCTCTCCAACCTCGCGCTGCGGCTCGGCGACCGCGTCGATGCGCCCTACGTGGTGATGGACGAGTTCCACTACTACGCCGATCCCGAGCGCGGCGTGGCCTGGCAGGTGCCGCTGATCACGCTGCCGCGCACGCAGTTCCTGCTGATGTCGGCGACGCTGGGCGACATGCGCACGATCGAGGAGCACCTGCGCCGGCAGACCGAGCGCGAGCCGGTCACGGTGACCTCCGACCAGCGCCCGGTGCCGCTCTACTACGAGTACCGCGAGACGCCGCTCCACGAGACCGTGGGCGACCTCATCGAGCAGAGCCGCACCCCGGCTTACATCGTCTGCTTCACTCAGCGCGACGCGGCCGAGCTGGCACAGGCACTGACCAGCGGCTCGCTCGCCACCAGGGCGGAGCGCGATGCGATTCGTGAACACATCGGCGACTTCCACTTCGATACGCCCTACGGAAAGACCGTGCGCCGCATGCTCGACCACGGGGTCGGCATCCACCATGCGGGCCTCCTGCCCAAGTACCGGCTGCTGGTCGAGCAGCTTTCGCAGCGCGGCCTGCTCAAGGTGATCTGCGGCACCGACACGCTCGGGGTCGGCGTCAACATTCCGATCCGCACCGTGGTCTTCACCCAGCTCTGCAAGTTCGACGGCACCGAGACCATCATCCTCAAGGTGCGCGACTTCAAGCAGATCGCGGGCCGCGCCGGCCGCAAGGGCTTCGACGACAAGGGATGGGTCGTCTGCCAGGCGCCGGAGCACGTGATCGAGAACAAGCGCCGGGAGCGGCGCGGCGGCAAGAAGGGCAAGAACGTCCATCGCAAGGCGCCGCCGCGCGACCGCTTCTTGCCCTGGGATCAGAAGACGTTCGAGAGCCTGACGCGGCGCCCGCCCGAGACCTTGAAGTCGCAGTTCCGGATGTCGAACTCGATGGTGCTCTCGCTGCTCCAGCAGGACGCCCAGCGCGACGATCCGGAC
>DATAFT010000193.1:0-3913 GCA_036257295.1 Thermoanaerobaculia bacterium | reverse complement strand
TCACCCGGAAGCGGCGTCGACCAGCGCCGTCCTCGGCGCCGAAAAATCACGCTAGGCGGCGTGCTATCAGCACGCCAAGCCTAGCGGCGGACCATCACCCCTTCGAGCATCGGCTGCGGCTTGCCGCCGGCCCAGGTGATGAACTTCGAGGCGACCGTATCCTTGTCCTTGACCAGGTACGAGCCTTCGTGCGCGTGCACGTCGACGTTGGCGTCGAAGTTGGTCCCGCCGTTGAACACGAACTTGATCTCGCCGGGCGTTTCGCTCTTCTCGAACTTCATGACCGGTGCGTTCTGGGCGGCGCAGTAGTGGGTGAAGAGCAGAGTGTCGCCGTCCATGTGGTACACGTTGACCATCTCGTACGGGTCACCGGGGAAGAGCACCTGCATCACCGCGCTGCCGGCGGCGGTGGTCTTGACCTCGACCAGGCGAGCGCTGCCGCCGTGATCGTGCTCGCGCTTGGTACCTTCCCAAGTCCCGACCATCGACTTGAGGAACGCGAACGCCGAATGCGCGTCGTAGATGACCTGGTCAGGCGCAGTCGCCGGCGCGTCCGTGGCGTCGTCGGCGGCAAAAGCCACGCCGGCGGCGAGAAGCAGGAGCACACTCAGCACGGACGTCAGAGTCCTCTTCATCTCATTCTCCTTCGATTTTGCTCGAGGCTGGCGTCACTTTAGCACAGCAGACCCATTCCACAGAGGGTCATGGCGCTGCAGCGCAGCGCCTCGAAAGGGTCACCCTCGCAATCGTCCTGCTCGACGTAGAGAGCGCCGACGCCGGCGTCCTGGGCGGCGGCGATCACCGGCGCCAGGTCGATCTCACCCTCGCCCAACGGCGTGAAGGCCAGCGGCTGGTGCCGGCCGTCCTTGAGATGGACGAGCCGCACGCGCGGCCCTTTGGCGCGGAGATAGGCGGCGGGCTCGAGGCCGGCGTGGGCGACCCAGAACACGTCGAGCTCGAGCCCGAGATGATCCGCGGCGCAGCGGTCGAGCATCGCGGCGAGCCGATCCTCACCGGAGGCGAGCTCGAAGTCGTGGTTGTGGTAGGCGAAGCTCAGGCCGTGCGCCTGCAGGCGCTCGCCGATGCGGTCCAGCCGATCGGCCAGGCGCTCCCACGCGCCGTCCCCGGCGCGCGTTTCTTCGTTCACCCAGGGACAGACCAGGGTACGGCAGCCCAGCTCACCCCAGAACTCCACCGCCCGATCGAGACGCTGCTCGAGTGTCTCGAGATCGACGTGAGCCGAGGGCATGACCAGACCGAGCGAGTCGAGCGTTCGACGTACCACCGCCGGCTGCAGGCCGAAGAGGCTCCAGAAGCCTTCCACCGCGGGGTAGCCCATCTCGCTCACGGCGCCCAACGTCCCGAGGAAATCGTCGCGGCAGGCGTCGCGGACGGTGTAGAGCTGAACGCCGATCGTGGGTGGCGACATGGCCGGCATGAGATCACGGCGACGTGGTCGAAAGTCGTCATTCGCCAACCGACTGACCAATAGAAAGTTGCGCATTCTTCTAACTACAGTACGGTAATATGCCGCAATGGCAAGTCGCACCGGCGGCGGTGTCGCTGTTGGTTTTTTGCTCATCGCCCTGGCATCGCCGGCGCGGTCGATCACCCTGTCGTTGCAGCAGCTACCGGGGGCCACCGGCCTCTCGGCGCCGGTCGCGATCGCAGACCCGGGCGACGGCAGCGGCCGGTTGTTCATCGTCGAGCAGGCCGGTCGGATCCGCATCTGGCAGAACGGCGCGCTGCTCGCCACACCGTTCCTCACCATCCCGGCCGCCAAACTCTCCTGCTGCGACGAGCGCGGACTGCTCGGCCTCGCCTTCCACCCCGACTTCGCCACCAACGGTTACTTCTTCGTCAACTACACGGAGCCGGAGCCGGTGAATCCGCCGTCGTGTCCGACTGGCGCGGGCTGCGACCAGAACACCGTCATCGCCCGCTTCACGGTGCAGTCCGTCGTCGATCCGCAGAACGGCAGCCCGAACTTCGCGGACTTCGCGACCGAGGTGAGGCTGCTGCGCTTCAATCAGCCCTACTCCAACCACAACGGCGGAGACCTGCACTTCGACTCCGACGGCTACCTCTACATCTCGAGCGGCGACGGCGGGTCGGGCGGCGACCCCCACGGCTTCGGACAGAACGTCTCCTCGCTGCTCGGCAAGATCCTCCGCATCGACGTCGACGCGACTCCCCCGGCGGGGCACGGACTCTGCGGTATCGAGCCTCAGGCCTATGCCGCCGCGCCCGGCAACCCCTATCTCGGAGCCCAGGTGCACGGCTGCGACGAGGTCTGGCACATCGGCCTGCGCAATCCGTTTCGCTTCAGCTTCGATCGCTCGAACGGAGACGTCTTCATCGGCGACGTCGGCCAGGGGGCCTTCGAGGAGATCGACTTCCGCACCAAAGGAGCATCCGGCATCGCGAACTGGGGTTGGCGCTGCTACGAAGGCGACGCGCCGTTCAACACCAGCGGCTGCGGGCCGATCGGCAACTACCTCTTCCCCATCCACGACTATGCGCACGGCTCCGGCCGCTGCTCGGTCGCCGGCGGCTATCGCTATCGTGGCAGCGTCTACGCGAACCTGGCGGGGGTCTACCTGTTCGGCGACTACTGCACCGGCGAGATCTGGAGCTTGACGGAGGGCGGCGGCGGCGCCTGGACGCTCGCGGGGCCGCATCTCGACAGTCCGTTCACCATCTCCGCGTTCGGCGAGGACGCCAGCGGCGAACTCTACGTCGCCGCCTACAGCACCGGCGTCATTTACCGGATCCAGGAGACCAGCGGCACTCCGTCGCCGACACCGACACCGACACCGACACCGACGCGAACGCCGGCTCCGACCCGTACCCCGACGCGGACCACGACGCCGACCGCAACGCGAACGCCGACGGTGACGCCGACGACCGAGCCGTCGCTCCTCGACGTCGACGGCGACGGCACGCCGAACGCTCTCACCGACGCCATCATGGTCCTGCGCTGGTTCTTCGGTTTCCGCGGCAATCCGCTGGTCGCGGGCGCCACCAGTCCCAACTGCGTACGCTGCACCCCCGCGGAGGTCCAGGGCTACCTCGCCAGCATTGCGGGCGATCTCGACATCGACGGCGACGGCGTCGAGCTCCCACTCAGCGACGGCATCCTGATGGTGCGCTGGCTCCTCGGTTTCAACGGCCAGAGCCTGATCAGCGGCGCCGTTGCCGGTGACTGCACGCGCTGCACGGCGGGCGAGATCGAGAGCTTCCTCGGCGGGATGTGAGCGGTCCCGGCTGGTAGCATCCGCGCCCACATGGAAGGGGGCGATCGGGGGCGCGGACGCCTGCCTGGCGGCGAGCGCCGGTTCGAGGGCGTCGCGGCCGGGCGACCTCTTCGGCTCGGCATCGTCGGCTGCGGCGGACTGGTGCGCGGACGCCACCTGCCGGTGCTCCGCGACCTGCCTGAAATCGCGGTGGTGGCGGTGGCCGACCTCGATCCGCGCGCAGCGGCCGATGTCGCGGCGGCCTTCGACGTGCCGCGCCGCTACGCCACGGCCGAGGAGCTCGCCGCCGACCCGGAGCTCGACGCCGTCGCCGTCTGCACGCCGCCGTCGGCTCACGTTGGAGCTGCGATCGCTGCGCTCGAGGCCGGCAAGCCGGTCTTCGTCGAGAAGCCGATCGCGGTCTCGCTCGACGACGCTGACCGGCTGCTCGAGCACGAAGCGCGCTCGCCGATGCCGGCTCTTATGGGTTTCAACCTCCGCTGGCACCGCCTGCTGCTGCGTGCGCGCCGACTGGTGCAGGAGGGCGAGCTCGGATGGGTCCACTGCATGGTGTCGACCTTCACCGATCCGCTGCTGCGACGCGAGCTCCCGGCGTGGCGCTCGCGACGCGACCACGGCGGCGGCGTCCTCCTCGACCGCGCCGTGCACCATTTCGA
>DATAFT010000123.1:0-7948 GCA_036257295.1 Thermoanaerobaculia bacterium | reverse complement strand
TCTGGTGTCTCGGTGTGGTGCTCGCGCTCGCCGGGTCGGTGGTGATGGGGCAAGCGCGAACTACGGGCTTCCTCACCGGCAAGATCACTGGTCCCGACGGCATTCCCCTCCCTGGCGTGAACGTAAGAGCCACCTCGCCGGCGCTTCAGGGTGAGCGCACCGCGACCACGGTCGCGAGTGGCGAGTTCATCCTGCGCGATCTGCCAGCCGGCATCTACGAAGTCGAGCTCTCGCTCGAGGGCATGGCGACCGAGAAAGCGACGGTGACGGTCGAGATCGGCCGTCAGGATCGACTCGAGGTCGCGATGAAGCCGGCCGCGGTGAGCGAGGAGATCCTGGTCACCGCCGAAGCACCCAGCGCGCTCGAGACCACCGAGGTCAGCGCCAACTTCGATGCCGAGGAAGTCGACTCGCTGGCGGTCAACCGCGAGATCGACGACATCGCCGACCTGGCGCCGGGCCTCACCCAGAACGTCGCCAACACCGACCAGATCACGATCAACGGCGGCTTCGGCTACGACAACAAGTTCCTGGTCAACGGCGTCGAGATCAACGACAACGTGTTCGGCGTGTTCGACGACCTCTACATCGAGGACGCGGTGCAGGAGACCCAGGTCCTCACCTCCGGCATCTCGTCGGAGTACGGGCGCTTCGGTGGCGGCGTCGTCAACATCATCACCAAGAACGGCGGCAACGACTTCCACGGCACCGTGCGCGCCGACGTGCAGAACCCGTCGTGGCGCGACGAGACGCAGTTCGAGGACGAGAACGACGTCGAGCGCGAGGACAAGCGCAGCGAGATCTACAGCGCCACGCTCGGCGGCTTCATCGTGCGCGACCGGCTGTGGTTCTTCCTCGCCGGACGCGACTTCGAGGACGACCGCTCCGACACGCTCGACGTCACCGGCATCCAGATCAGCCCGCTGGACACCAACGAACGGTACGAGGCGAAGATCACCGGGAACATCGCAGTCAACCACTCGATTCAGGTGGCCTACACCGAGAGTGACACCGAGCAGACCGACGTCAAGCCGATCGGCCAGACCATCGATCCGAACGGACTCATGGATGCGGCCGTCGATCGCGACCTCATCGTCGGCCGCTACAGCGGCGTGCTCACCGCCAGCGCCTTCGTCGAAGCCCAGTACTCTGAGAAGTCGCAGGAGTCGGTGAGCGGCGGCTTCCCCGGCCCGGTCGAGGACGCCACGCCGTTCATCGCCTTCGGCATCAACCTGCCCGAGCCGGTCAGTCACTACAACGGTCCGATCTTCGACCAGAGCGACCCCGAGAGCCGGGACAACGAGCAACTGGCGGGGAACTTCTCGTACTTCCTCTCGACCGAGAGCGCGGGTACCCACGACTTCAAGGTCGGCGCCGAGCGCTTCGTCGACATCAACCAGGGTGGCAACAGCCAGTCGCCGACCTCGAACGACATCCTCGCCGACTACGTGCAGGACGACGACGGCAACCCGGTGCTCGGCCCCGACGGCCGCATCCAGCCGATCTTCTTCTCGCTCGCCGACCCCAACCTCAACGGCATCACCTTCCGCCGCAACTGGCTGGCCGACCGCGGCGCGCGGCTCGAGGTCACCACCGACTCGCTCTACGTCAACGACCGCTGGACGCTGGGCGACCGCTGGAGCTTCAACCTCGGCGCCCGCTACGAGGACGCCGACAGCGAGGCGACCGGCGGCATCACCGCGGTGGACATGAGTCGCCTGGTGCCGCGAGTGGGCGCCTCCTACGACATCAAGGGCGACGGCCACTACGTCGTCGATGCCACCTTCGCCCAGTACTCCGGCGGCAACACCATCATCAATACGGCGGCCAACTCGAGCGTCGCGAACCCCGACCTCGCGCTCTGGCTGTACGTCGGCCCCGGCGGCGTCGGCCGCGACTTCGCGCCCGGATTCGACTTCGACAATCCCGACTTCTGGATCCCGAACTTCATCCGGTTCAACCGGCTCAACGTGATCACCGAGGGCCTGGACTCGCCGATCACGTCCGAGTACACCCTCTCGTTCGGCCAGCGCATCGGGACCCGTGGCTTCTACAAGGCGACCTGGGTCGATCGCGACACCGACGACATCGTCGAGAACCAGATCTTCATCGAGAACGGCCAGACCGAGGTGTTCTCGGAGGAGTCGCAGCCGGTGCTCGAGGGCGGCTTCTTCGGAGACAACCAGATCTACGGCAACAGTGACGTCGCCGACCGCGACTACGAGGCGATCCAGATCCAGGCCGACTACCGCCTGACCGATCACTGGAGACTGGCCGGCAACTACACCTACCAGATCAAGAACGAGGGCAACTTCGTCGGCGAGGCCACCAACCAGCCGGTGCTGACGTCGGCGATCGACAACTACCCCGAGATGTTCAACGGCCGCAACATTTCGTACGGCCGCCTGCCCAGCTACCAGGAGCACAAGGTCAGGGTGTGGTCGACCTACGGCTTCGACTTCGGTCGCGTCGGCGGCCTCAACCTCGGCCTGCTGGTGAACTACGACTCCGGCACGGCCTACTCGCTCGAAGCCGCCGACTTCCCGCTGACCGCGCAGCAGGCTGCGCTCAACCCGGGCTACGCCGGTGATCCGACCGACGACAACCACATCTTCTTCGGCGACCGCGGCGCGCGCCTGTTCGGGGGCGCCACCACCGCGGACCTGGCGGCGATCTACTCGCTGCCGATCTACAAGCGCCTCGAGGTCTGGGTCAAGGGTGAGGTGCGCAACCTCCTCAACGACGACTCGTTGATCGGATTCGACACCACCATCCAGCCCGACACCGACGGCCCGGTCGACTCGCTCGGCCTGCCGCTCGACTTCGTCGAGGGTCCCAACTTCGGAGAGGGCGACTCGTCGACCGACTACGTCGTTCCTCGGGAATACCGCGTCTCGGTGGGGGTGCGCTTCTGAGTCGCGCGATCTGATCCCTGGCTACAACGTCCTTCCTCGCGGGGTGGCTCCGGTCACCCCGTTTTTTTTCGCGTGTCGGCGCCGCGGACGGCGTCGCGGGGACGGCGCGGATCGCTCACTCCGCGCAACAGGACCGACCGGCCTGATAGAGCTTCAGATTGCGGCCGAGCATCGCGGTGAGGCGGCCGTCGCCCGAGCGTCGTGCGGCGGCGAGCGCGCGCTCCTGCCACGCCACCGCCTCGCTCCAGGCGCCCATCTCGGCGTGCGCCATCGCCACCAGCTCGGCGTTCTCGAGGCTCTCCTCGCCCGCGAAGAGCTGCTCGGCGAGCGCCAGTGCTCGCTCGCCGTCGCGCAGCTTCCGCTCTGGGCAGCTGGCCAAGAACCGCGCGGTCGCGGTGGCCAGGAGCCGATCGCCAGGGAGCTGCGCCGAGCCGCGATCGAGGGTCGCGCCGGCGTCGTCGTAGCGGCCGGCGATGAAGAGCGCGGTGGCCTTCTTCATCCAGGCCTCGCGGCGCGCGGGCTCGAGCTCGAGCACGGCGTCGTAGTGCGCGATCGCCGGGCCCCACGATCGCGCACGGGCCAGCGCGTCGGCCACCCACAACTGGACGTCCGGGCGCGCCGGATCGACGGCGAGCGCGGCGCGTAGATCGTCGAGGGCCTCGGCCTCACGCCCCAGGCGGTCCAAAGACTCGCCGCGCGCGAACCGCGCGTCGACCACGCGGGGATCGAGCTCGAGCACGGCCGTGAACTCACGCACTGCGTCCTGATGGCGGCCGCGGACGGCGAGCACGCGGCCCAGCGAGAAGCGGGCTTCGAGATACCCATCGTCGAGCTCGAGCGCGCGCCGGAGCTCGCTCTCCGCCTCGGCGAGCTCGCCCAGCGACGCCAGGTTCGCGCCGACGGTGTAGTGGACGTAGGCGCGATCGGGCGCGAGTCGCACGGCGGAGCGGAGCGCGGCCTTGGCTTCGTCGGCGTGGGCGCCCGACCCACTGCTCGACTCCATGGTCGCGCCCGCACGCAAGTGCGAGAACGCGAGGCCGAGCGTGGCCTCGACGCTCTGCGGATTCGCCTGCACCGCGCGGCGATGCTCGGCGATGGCGGTTTCGTAGTCGCCGATCGCGAGTGCGCGACCGCCGGCGAGGAGATGCGCTCCGGAGCCGGCGGCGAGCGCTTCGACGCCGCGCACCGCGTCGTCGTGGAAACGCACCGGATCGGGGCCGGCCAACGTCAGGTGGCGGCGGGCCTCTTCTTCCTGGCCGAGCTCGCGGAAAGTCTGCCCCAGCGCGTAGTGGACGATGCTGGCTCCTGGTTGCGCCGCCAGAGCGCGCTCGAAGAAGTCGCAGGCGACGGGCCAGTCGCGCTCCGTCTGCGCGGCGCGACCGAGACCGTAGAGCGCCGCGGCTTCACCGTCGTGCGCTTCGAGCGCCCGCTCGAAGCTCCGGCGCGCCTCCGTCACGCGCCCCGCGTCGAGATCGACGTCGCCGAGGCGCAGCAGCGCCGGCTGCGATCGCGGATTCGCCTCGAGCACGCGGCGCAGCAGATCCGCCGACCGGTCGAGTCGCCCTCGCCGCTGCTCGACCACTGCCGCGAGATAGGTCCACCCCGCATCCGCAGGCGCGAGCTCGACCGCGCGGTCGTAGCACGCCACCGCGGCGTCGAAGAGATCGTAGGCGTGGTAGGCGCGACCCAGGTCACCGTAGGCGCGCGCACGTTGGGCGTCGTCGGCGGTGGAGCCCACTGCCGTCGCTCGCGCCAGGTCGTCGCGCAGGGCGGCGATCTGCGCCGCCACCGCGGGCTCGAACCTGGTGAGGTCGGGATGCGGAACGATCGAAGGCGACGCCTGGGCCGGTACCGCCGGCGCCGGTTTGGTGCTCGGCGCCGCGGCATCGGGCGGCGTCGACTCGCCGGCGCAAGCGGCGAGCGTGAGCGCGACGGCTCCGAGCGTGGCTCGCGCCGTCACGACGCAGTTCCCGCTCGTTGAACCGGCCGTCCTTCGCCCTGGCGCAGCGTGTGGTAACGGCCGGCGGCGAGGTCGTCCCACTCTTCGACCTTGCCGTCGGGCCAGGTGACGCGCACGCGCTCGGGCGCGTCGTCGGCTGCACGGCCGAGGCCGAACAGGACGCGCGGATCGTTGGCCGAGGCGTAGCTCCCGTCGGCGCGACTGCGGCGCGCGAGCTGCGGCGGCCGGTCGCGCACCAGGACCGCGCGCGCGCCGAGGAGATCGCGCGCTCCCATCCCGGCGGGCGCGCCGATCAACCGCAAGCCGAGCCAGGCGGTGCCGTCGGCGGCGTCGTTGCGCAGCAGCCGGGTCGGACCATTGACGTTGGCGATCACCACGTCGACGTCGCCGTCGTTGTCGAGGTCGCCGAACGCAACACCGCGGCCGGAGTCGGGCTCCGCGAACGGCGCGCCGGCGCGGGCGGTGGCGTCCTCGAACCTGCCGTCGCCTAGATTGCGAAAGAGCAGATCGGGTTGGTGGAACGGAAATGGATCGCCGCGCGACTGGAGCGCCTCGACGATGACCACCGCGCCGTTCGCGACCAGGAGATCGAGCCAGCCGTCGTGGTCCCAGTCGAGCCAGGCGGTCCCGAAACCGGTGAACGGCAGACTCGGAGGTCCGAGCCCCGAGGTCGCGGTGGCGTCGCGGAACACGCCGTGACCGTCGTTCACGTAGAGCGTGTTGGTCTCTTCGGTGAGGTTGGTCATGAAGAGATCGTCGTCGCCGTCGCCGTCGAAGTCGCCGGCGTCGACGCCCATCGAGGCCTCGGCGCGTCCCGCGGCATTGACGGCGCAGCCGGCCAGCAGCGCGTCGTCGGCGAAGGTGCCGTCGCCGCGGTTACGCCACAGTTGGTTGGCGGCCTGGTCGTTCGCAACGTAGACGTCGATCCAGCCGTCGCCGTCGAAGTCGGCGGTGGCGATGCCCAGGGCCGGGCCGTATCGCGCGGTGATGCCGGAAGCCACCGAATCGTCGTCGAAGGTTCCGTCGCCGCGGTTGTGTAGTAGACGCGACGGCACCGCGTTGTACGACAGCGGCCCGCAGTAGTCGAGGTAGCCGGCCGGCGCGCGGCAGACCTTGTGGTTGGCGGCGGTGGCGTCGACGTAGTTGCCGACGAAGAGGTCGAGCCAGCCGTCGCGATCGACATCGACGAACGCCGCGCTCACGCTCCAGCCGACCTCGCCGGCGCGCGCTGCCTCGGTCCTGTCCTCGAAGATGCCGTCGCCGCGGTTGCGCAGCAGGCGGGCGCGCCCGAAGCCGGTGACGTAGAGATCCGGATAGCCGTCGTTGTCGTAGTCGCCGGCCGCCACCCCCATGCCGTGGTCCGCGTCGGCGACTCCGCTTTCCGCCGTGACGTCGGTGAAGCGCAGGCGCGCGCCGCTGCCGGCGGCCGGGAGATCGAGGTCGTTGCGGTAGAGGCGATCGCTGGGCGGATAGGGCGACGGCGCGCGATCGATGGCGTCGGCGGGCCCTTTCCCCGGCGCTACGATCGCTCCCTGCACCAGATAGAGATCGAGGTCGCCGTCGGCGTCGTAGTCGAAGAGCGCCGCGCCGCCGCCCATGATCTCGGGGAAGTAGTAGTCGCCGGTTGCGCCGTTCCAGTGGCGGAAGTCGACGCCACTGTCGACGGTGACGTCGACGAACGGAGCCGAAGCGGCGCTCGCTTCGGTGGTGCCAGGCGCGCCGTCGCCAGCGGTGTCGTGCGCGGGAGTGCTGCACGCGAACGTCGCCGCGGCCAGAGCGGCGACCCCAACCGCAGCCGCCCGACGGGTCACTTGAGGTACTTGAGCATCTCTCGCGCGCCGGCGGCGTTGGGGTTGTCGGGCGCGAGCTCGAGGAAGCGCTGCAGATGCGTCTTCGCCAGATCGGGCTTGGACGTGTTGGTGTAGCAGAGGCCGAGATAGTAGTGCGCGAGGGCGCTCTTCGGATCGATCTCGACGACTCGCGACAAGTCGGCGATCGCGGCCTGCATGTCGTTGGCATTGAACTTGGCGATACCGGAGTCGAGCAGCGCACCGGCGACCGCCGACGGGTCGGCCTTGGCCAGAGCGTCGAAGGCCTCCTTCACCTTGGCCTGATCGCCGAGATGGCCGTAGGCCTCGTGGCGCAGGCGCAGCGCCCGCAGGTGGGCGGGGTCGCGCGCGATCGCCTGCTCGGCCTGCGCCGCCGCCTTGGCCCAGTCGCCCTTGCGCGCGTAGACGATCATCAGCGCGTCGGTGGCCTGGTGGAGCTCGGGCTGCGCTGCGAGCGCTTCCTCGAACCGACTCTGGGCGTTGTCGAGATCGCCCACCTTGAGCGCCTCGGCTCCCTCGTTGAATAGCAGGGTCGCGACGTCGGCGCCCTTCTGTGACTTCAACTCTTTGAGCGCCTTGTCGGCTTCCGCCTGGTTGCCGAGCTGGCGCTGTGCCTCGTAGACCAGCCGCAGACCGCGCGGGTTGTCGGGCTCGCCCTGGAGAAAGCGCTGTGCCGCGGCGAGCGCCTCCTGCGGCTGCTTCTTCTCGAGGTAGACGGCGCCGAGCGCGGAGTACACCGGCAACAGGTTCGGATCCAGGTCGCGAGCCTCGAGGAACCTCGCGAGCGCGGTGTCCGAGTCCTGCTTGCCGAGCGCCTCGACACCGGCGTTGAATGCGAGCTGGGCTGGCGTGAACGATGGGGCCGAGGCGCCGGCTGCGGGCGCGGGAGCGGCGGCGACCACGCCGACCGGAGCGAGCGTGAACTCGCGGAAGGTGGTCTCGCCGAACTGCGGTTTGACGTCGACCGTGAGCGACTGGTAGCCCTCACGCTCGAGCGCCACGTCGTAGGCGAGCGCGACGTTGGGCACCATCACCGTCGCCTTCCCCTTGGGATTGGTGGTGGCCTTGACCTTGACGTCGCCGCGATCGGCCGTCGTCACCAGGATGTCGACGCCGGGGAGAGGCTTTCCGTCGGGGTCCAGGACCGTGACCGCGATGCGGGCGGGCTGGGCCTCGACCGCCGCCGGCACCACCAGCGCGAGCGCCAGCGGCAACAGGAACAGGGGGGAGAACCGGCGGAACGA
>DATAFT010000102.1:0-9775 GCA_036257295.1 Thermoanaerobaculia bacterium | reverse complement strand
CTCGACGAGCTGCGCACCGGCGAGCTCGACACCCGCGAGGTGGACGCGGTGCGCGAGCACCTCGAGCACTGCGAGTACTGCGAGGGCGTCTATCGCCGCATCTCCGGGATCGCGACCAGCGCCCGGTCGTTGCTCGGCGAGTGCCCGACTTCTTGCGTCGAGTCGCTCGAGCGCAAGCTGTTCGATCGGGTGGCGCCGGCGAGCGCCGGTGGTCTCGATCTCTGGGTCGCCTTCTCGGAGCAGGGTCTGAACGAGGTGATGCTGGCGGCGGGCAGGACTTTCGAGAGCTTCGTATGGTCGCACTTCAAGCGCTTCGGCAAGGAGCTGCGTCACTCCGATCTACCGGCCACGCTCGAGCAGCAGGTGCGCGACGCGGTCGCAGGACGTGGCGTCGAGAAGCCGCAGGTCGATCTCTCGGGGCTCCCCGACTTCGAGCGGCGCGTGCTCGAGACCTTGATCTCGATCCCGAACGGCGAGCTGCGCAGCTACGGCTGGGTGGCGCGCGAGGCGGGCCGGCCGGGTGCGGTGCGCGCGGTGGGCAACGTCTGCGCCCACAACCCGGTGCCGTTGGTGGTGCCGTGCCACCGCGTGGTGCCGGCGGCGGGCGGCCTGGGCAGCTACGGCTACGGCCCCGAGATGAAGCGCAGGCTGCTCGAGCGCGAAGGTGTCGATCTCGAGCGCGTCGAGCGTCTCGAGCAGGTCAAGGCGAAGTACGTCAAGGCCGGCGAGGAGTGGTACTGCTTCCCGACCTGTCGTCACGTTCGTGGCATCGCCTGGAGCGACCTCGAGCCGGTGCGCGACGAGCGCGAGGCGGCGGCGCTCGGCCTCCTCCCCTGCGACGATTGTCGGCCGCTGGTGTCGGCGGCCTGAGAAGGCCGGCGGTTTGAGACGGCCGATCGGAATCGAGATCCGCGGGCTGCCGGCGTTCGCCTGTCGATCACCGGTGGATCGCGGCGAAGCGGCGCCGTCGCGCTCGAGCCCGGTCGGTGAGCCGCTCTTTCACGCGGTATCCCTCCCCGCCACCGCGTTGACCGGTGATTTCTATCTGCGGGTGCGCCGCGATCGAGCCTGGCTGTTCGGGCTCGGCGACGTGGCCGGCCATGGCCTCGAGGCGTCGGTCTACATGATGATGATCCAGGAGGAGATCGAGCGTCTGGCCGAACGCGACGACCTGCCGCTCGCGGCGCTGGTCGGCGAGCTCCACGCGACCATGCGGCGCGAGCTGCCTGGAAGCCGCTTCGCCTCGCTCGTCCTCGCCGAGGTGGGAGCCGACGGACGCGCCGAGTTGGTCAACGCGGGGCACCCGCCGCCGCTGCTCCGCCGTGCCGACGGCGAGATCTTCGCGCTGCCGCCCAACGGTCCCATTCTCGGTCCGCTGCCACAGTCGCGATGGTCGTCGCTCACCACCCGCTTGCGATCGGACGACACCCTGCTCCTGGTCTCCGACGGCGTGCTCGAGGCGATGTCGCCCGGCGGCGACGAGTTCGGCACCGAACGGCTGTGGAGCGCGCTCGCTCGCGATGGCGCGCTCTCGCCCCGCGAGCTGGTCCTGCGCCTGCTCGACGAGGTGGCCCGTTTCCGTGGGCCGGAACCGGCCACGGACGACACCAGCATCGTCGTCATCCGCGCCTGAATCCGCCTCCTGTGGCTCCCCACTGACGGTCTCCTGACGTATGACGATCAGTATTGCGCTCGCGACTCATGAGAGGCACTCCACCATCGGCGGCCGACCCACGGCCCGGAAAGGCGTCTCGGCGCTACTGGTTGCACTCTCGGCGCCTCCACCTCGTCGCGATCGGGGCGGGACTGGTGATCGCCGCCGCCATGATCCCGTTCCTGGTCTCCGATTGGCGCGCGCTCAAGGCCACTCGGAACCTGTCGGCGACGGTCGACGATTGGAAGGACGGCCAGCGACAGGCCCTCGCGCTCCTGGTGATCTACGCCCAGACCGAGTCGCCGACCGAATTCTCGAACTTCGAGGCCGCGATCGGCCGCTCGCTCGCACTGCGTCCGGTCAGGCTGCTGCTGTCGGCAAAGAATCCCGATCCCAACGAGATCGCCCAGCGTCTGCTGCTGGCTGGTCGAGAGCCGATCGAGGTCGCCGGCTTCGTCGAGACGCTCGAGCGTATGCTCGAGCTGCAAAACTTTCCGACCATCCTCAGGCTCTGGGAGCACGCCGACGCCCAGATCGACGGCGTCCTCGAGCTCGCCTACCACCTCAGGCACGCGGCCAGCGGCCAACGCGGGCCCAGCGTGGCCGAGGCGCTGCTCGAGATCCGCAGCGCCTCGGGAGATCTTCAGACCACGTCGGCCGAGCTCGCGAAGCTGCTGGTCGACGGCGAACACCGCCTGCGCATGAAGTTGATCGGCCGCGGCGTGGTGGCCTCGCTGCTCGCCTTGGCCCCCGGCGCCCTGCTGTTCGCCTTCACGATCCGCGATCGCCGCCGAGCGAAGCCACAGCCGCTCTCGTTGACCGGCGACCCCGATCTCCTGAGTCGCAGCGCGCTCGGCGTGTGGCACCGCGACCTCGAGGGATCGACGGTGTTCGCCAACTCGACGCTGCTCGCCTTGTTCGGAGCTGATGGCGCCGCGACGGTCGGCAGCCGCTACGAGTGGATCGTCACTCCCGAGAGCTCGGCGCGAGCGCGACACGAGCGCGAGCGGGTGCTCGACGGAGCCACCTCGGTCTACGAGATCGAGCTGGGGGCGTCCAGTGTGGCCACCCGCCGTTTGCTGGTCGCTTCGGCGCCGGTGCGATCGCACGGCGGCGAGATCGAGAGCACGATCGAGCACTACTTCGACCTCGGTGACGAGGCAGGCATCGCCGTCAGCCGCGAGGTCGACGGCCATCACGTGCTGCAGCAGCTCCCGGCCTCGGTCTGGACCACCGACCGCGATCTGCGCTACACCTTCGTCACCGGACAACCGCTGCCCGGAGTGACGCCCGAGTCGGGGATGCCCATCTGCGACTCCTACGACTCGCGCACGCGGCCGATGGCGGCACTCCGCGCTCACGAGTGCGCCCTCGACGGTGAGTCGGGCGTCTACGAGCACGAGATCGACGGCCACATCTATCGCTGCCTGGTGTGGCCGCTCAAGGACGATCGCGGCCGGATCGACGGCACCATCGGCGTCGGCATCGACATCGCCGAGCACAAGAGCGATCAGCTCCGGCTCGAGCAGCTCGCCAATCGCGATCCGCTCACCAATCTCTACAACCGCCGCCACTTCGAGGAAGAGCTCACCCGGGCGCTCGACGCCAGCGTGAGGCACGACCGGGGCGGGGTCCTGCTGTGGTGCGACCTCGACCACTTCAAGGACATCAACGACAGCCTCGGGCACAGCACCGGCGATCTGTTTCTGAAGCGCGTCGCCGACGCCTTCCGCGTCGAGGTGCGCCGCGGCGAGATCCTGGCGCGCCTCGGCGGCGACGAGTTCGGCGTGCTGCTGCCCGACGCGTCGATGGAGGACGCCGCCGCCCTCGCGCGGCGCCTGCTCGAGTCGGTGCGACGCGAGACGGCCGCCATCAAGTCGCGCGGCCTGCGCACCACCGCGTCGATCGGCCTGGTCGCCTTCCCCGAGCACGGTTCGACCGCCGAGGACCTGCTCACCCGCGCCGACATCGCCATGTACCAGGCCAAGCGCGAAGGGCGGGGCCGCATCGAGGTGTTCTCGTACGACGATCACCTGCGGCCGTTCCTGGCCCGCGTCCAGATCGCCGATCAGGTGCGGGCGTGCCTGGAGCAGGACCGCATGGAGCTCCACCTCGAGCCGATCTGCAACCTGCGCGACCGCTCGGTGGCGCGTTACGAAGCGCTGCTGCGAATGCCTGATGAGCACGGCAAGCTGATCGCTCCCGAGAGCTTCCTCGGGATCTGCGAGGACTTCGGGGTCATGCGCGACGTCGACCGCTGGGTGATCCGCAAGGCGTGCGAGCTGCTACGCTTCTTCCGCGATCAGGCGGTGAACACTCCGATCGAGATCAACCTCTCGGGAGCGGCTTTCGGTGACGAGTCGATCCTCGGCCTGATCGGGCGGGAAGTGCGTGAAGGCGACATCAACCCGGGTAGCCTCATTTTCGAGATCTCCGAGAAGGCGGCGGTCGCCGACCTGCAGCGCGCCCGCGCCTTCATCGAGGAGCTGCGCCGCCTCGGCTGCCAGTTCGCCGTCGACGACTTCGGCGTGGGCTTCTCGTCGTTCGGCTACCTCCGGCATCTGCCGGTGCGCTATCTCAAGATCGACGGCAGCTTCATCCGCGGCCTGCATCAGGACCTGGTCAACCAGAACCTGGTACGGGCGATCGTCGAGATGTCCCGCAGCCTGGGAGTGACGCCGGTGGCGGAGTTCGTCGAGGACCAGCGCATCGCCGAGTGGCTGCTCGCCGAAGGGTGCCTCTTCGGCCAGGGCTCCTACACCGGCCTGGCGCGTCCGGTCAACGAAGTGCTCAACCAGCGCGCGACCGCGGTGGCGGCGCGCTGGCGCGCGGTCACCAAGAGGCGCGACGTCCTCAATCAGACGCCGGTGGCGGCGGTCGGCGGCGTGCTCGGAAGGTGATCGACCGAGCGCACGCGAAGGACGACCGCGGTCATGTCGTCGTCCTGAGCCGCGCCTCCGGCCCAATCGTCGCTGGCCTCGAACAGGTGATCCGCGATGGCGGAGGCGTCGAGCCGCACGCAGCTCGCGAACGCCGAGCGCAGGCGCTCGTAGCCGAACAGCTCGTCGCGGTCGTTGCGGCGCTCGGCCAGCCCATCGGTGGTGAGGAGGAGCGTGTCGCCGGGCTCGACGCGGCTCCGCACCTCGGGATACGGCCGGTCGTAGACCACGCCCAACGGCGGCGCCTCGAGCAGGATCTCCTCGACCTCGCCGGTCGAGACGCGATGGACGAGGAGCGGCGGCATGCCGGCGGCCGCGAAGCGCACCGCCCCGCCCGAGTAGCGCAGTAGCGCGAGCGACATGTGGTGGCGCTTGAGCCCGAGACCGGCGACACCTTCCGACACCCGATCCAGGGCCGGCCGCAGGCCGTGCTCGAGCCGTGTGGTGTGGAACAGCCCCTTGACCGTCGCCACCAGGATGCCGGCATCGGCGCCGTGGCCGGTGGCGTCGCCGATGCCGAGCGTGAGCGCGCCGTTCTCGGTGCGGTAGTCGTAGTAGTCGCCTCCGACCTCGGTCGCGGTACGCATCGCGAACGCGACGTCGACGTCGGGCAGGTCCGGCAGCGTCGCCGGGAGCAGGGAGAGCTGGAGGCGGCGCGCCGCGTCGAGCTCCCCGGTCTTGCGCGCGTTGTCGGCCTCGAGCAGCCGGCGCTCGACCTCGCGCTCGCGCGCTTCGCGCTCTTGCTCGAGCGAGCGCGCCGACAGCGCCTCGACTTCGCGCAGACGGGCTTCGAGATCGCGCTGCGCGGTGCCGAAGCGCAGCGAGAGGTAGATCGACATGGCCACGAACAGGGCGAGCATGCCGTAGGGGTAGATGGGCGTGTCCGATGGCTGTTCACGAAGCGCGGCGCTGACGTCGAAGACACCCTGGGCTGCGGCAGTGAGGAAGATCGCGGCGAAGCCGGCCGCGACGATCCAATCCCCGGGCTGGCGGCGCGTCGGTCCACGGAGCATCGCGCGCACCAGCTCGATCAGCGACACGGCGACGAACGCCCAGAAGGCGAGCAACGAGTCGGTGATGACGATCACCACCCAGGTGAGCGCCGCGGCTCCGAGCCAGATCCAGAGCGAGCGCCGCGGCGGCCGGTCGTAGGTGAACCAGTAGGCGAAGCGGATGAACGCCAGGATCATGATCATGATGGCCGTCATCGGCACGATGCCGTCGTCGTAGTACGACGCGACAGCGAAGCTTGCCGCCGCCACCGCGAGGTGGAGATTGCCGCGCTCCTTGCGCTGGTACATGAAGATCATCAGGTGCAGGAACGCGAACGCGGTCGCGACACCGATGAAGAAGTGAGTGAACGGTCCCATGGAATAGGAGACGGCGGTGCCGGGCTCCGACTGCGCCGCGAGCTCCGGCGCCAGCAGTGCTGCGGTCGACGCCACGCCGACCAGGAACGCCTCGCGGGCTCGGAGGCCGCCGGTCATCCCGACGGCGTCTCGACCTTGGTCGGAGCCGTCGGCGCTTCTTCCGTGGCCGGCGCCGGACTCTCGCCGGTCGCGGGCGGGACGACGGCGGAGGGGTCGCTCTCCTTCACCGGCTCCGGCGCGATCGCGAGGGCGCGCTCCTCGAGATGGTGCTCGAGATCGATGCGCTTGACGCCGTCTGCGAGCCATGGCGGCGCGGCCTCGCCCTTGAGGTGGTGGTCGAAGAACTCGCGCATGCGCACCGAGTAGTCGCGCTGGTTCTCGGCCTTCGCCAGACCGTGGTTCTCGCCCTCGTACTGCAACATCACCACCGGCTTGCGCAGCCGGCGGAGGGTGTTGAAGTACTCGATACCCTGATTGAAGTCGACGGCGCCGTCCTTGTCGTTGTGCAGGATCATGAGCGGCGTGGTGACCTTGCGCGCCTGGAAGACGGGCGAGTTGCGCAGATAGGCATCGGGTTGGTCGAGGAAGTCGCCGGTGAAGCGGCCCTGGCTGCTCTCGAAGATGGGCTGGTTGGCCGACCCCGTGTTCCAGTAGATCGAGCTGTACATGCTGACCAGATCGGTGAGCGGCGCGCCCGCGACCGCAGCGCTGAACTTGTCGGTCTGGGTGACCAGGAACGCGGTCTGGTAGCCGCCCCACGAATGACCGTGCAGCCCGACGTGCTCGGGATCGACGACGCCGGAGCGGACCGCCGCCTCGAGCGCGGGCAGCACGCACCACGCCGCCGACATCCCCGGATCGTTGAGGTGGTACCGGATGTCGGGCAGCAGCACCGCGTAGCCGTTGCTGGTGTAGGTGGCGGCGCTGAATCCCGACTGCTCGGGTGGATAGAAGCGGTTGTGGAACGGGCTCATCCGCTCGTAGATGTAGACGATGGTGGGATAGCGCCGGCCCTTCTCGTAGCCGGCGGGGAGTTGGAGTGACGCTCGGAGGGGCTCGCCCTTGGCGCACTTGTAGTCGACCAGCATGCGGCCGGGCGACCACAGCAGACCTTCCTTCTGGGCGCCGCCGTTGGTCAGGCGCCGGCCGGCACTGAGATCGGGGTCGGTGACCCAGAGATCGGGATAGTCGAGCGCACTCTCCTTGGAGAACACCAGCAGCGGCGCCCGCTCGGCCTTGACCAGACGCTGGAACGCCGCGTCCTCCCAGAGCAGTAGATCGGTGCGGTCCGCTCCGGGGAGCAGGCGCGCCAGCCCGCCCTTCTTGTCGCGCTCGCCGTAGGCGCTCAGGTAGAGCGGCTCGGTCAGATCGAGTCCCTCGTCTTCGGGATCGAGACGGAACGCGCGCCGATAGCGGATGCCGCGCTCCTTGCCGTCCGGGGTGATCCGCGCGGCGGTCGCTGCGGCGCCGCCGGTCACCGGGACTCTCCACACGTCCCAGTTGTCGGCGAGCAGCACCGAGACTCCGTCTTCGCTCCAGCCCGGCGGCGTCACCGGTGGATCGATCACGTTGTGGTCGCTTTCTTCGTCGACGAAGGTGGTGGACAGACCGGCGGTCAGGTTGCGCGCTTCGCGGGCCGCCAGGTCGTAGCTCCAGAACGCGCGATCACGGTAGAAGAGGACGCGATCTCCCTGGGGGTTCGCGCCGAAGAACCAGCGCAGCTTCTCGGCGACCAGGAAGCGCTCGCCACTGCGTGGGTCGATCGCCCACACGTCCTGGTAGCGGCGGCCGTCGAGCGTGCCGTCGAGCTCGTAGCGATGGCGATCGAGGCCGATGGCGAAGCGGTCGTCCTCGCCGAGAGAGACTTCGGGAAGATCGTCGTCGGCGAGCCGCGCGAACGCGCGCTCGGGAACGCGCAGGACAGCGAGGAACGAACGGTCGCGGTCGCGCTGCTCCTCGACCCGCTGCTGCGTTGGGAGTCGCTGGTCGCGCCAGTGCCAGATGACCAGCCCGGCGGTCTCTGGTTTGTCCTTCGCGGTCTTGTCCTTGGCGTCCTCCTCGGCGGCGGGCGCCGCCTCGCCCTGCTCCTCGCCGTTCTTCTCGGCTTCACCCTTCTCGTCTTTGTCCGTCAGCTCGAGCCGCCGCAGACCGAACGCGATGGCCGAGCGGTCCTCCAGCCAGTACGGTTTCTCGCTGGGATGGATGCCCATCGCGGCGGGGAAGGTCGGCTCCGACGCCGGATCCCAGTGCACCTCGAGCGGCTCACCCGCGGCGAACCCGGAGAAGCCCCACAGCGTGTAGAGGTCCTGCTTCCAGGCGTCGTCGTGACGACCCTCCAGGAAGGCGAGCGCGTCGCCGTGCTCGAGCCAGCGCAGTCCCGAGTAGTGATGCCCGCCGCTGGCGAGGATGCGCACCACTCCGGTCTCTAGATCGCGCACGTGGACGCCGGCTCCGGTCTCGTCGTCGGGGTGTGAGCACCAGGCGAGGAAGCGCCCGCTCTCGTCGAACCCGTACTCGGTGACGTGACCGATCACCAGCGTGCGGCCGTTCTCGAGCCGGCGCAGCAACAGGTCGGAGCCGTTGCCCGGGTGCTCGTCCTTCTGGTCGTCGGGTCGGCCTGCGGCGCCGCCGGGTCCACCACCACGCCGTCCGCCACGGCCCCGCTCGTCGGCGCTCTTGTGGATCGCGATCCAGTCGCCTCGATCGCCGGCGAACGCGTACGACTCCACGGCGTCGAGCGTCACGAACTTGCCCGTGGCGATCTCGACGATGCCCAGCCTCCGCTGATTCGCCGCCTTGCGCGCGGGTTCGGGCGCCGCGTCCCCTTCGGACCTCGCGGCCGTCGGATCGCGGTCCGGGAAGACGACCCAGGCCATGAATCGCGAGTCTTTCGAGAACGAGAGCGCTGGTCCCCGCTCGGTGGGTCGGCCCGCACCTACCGGAGTGCGCGGCGGCTCGCCGCCGGTGAAGCGCCACTCGTTCTCGCTGCCGGTGGCGCGCGCGACGACCTCGCCCGGCGCGAACTCGGCGCCCCAGCGGTAGGCCAGCCACCGACCATCGGGCGACAGCACGGGTGCTCCGATGTTCTTCCACGCGATGCCGTCGGCGAGTGTGGCGGGCCGGGGTGCGGCCGTCGCCGCCGGCGCCGGCTGATCGTCCGACTCGGCGGCGGCGGCCGCCGCCGCGGCGAGCACGATCAGCACCACACCGACGAGGGAGCGCGCGCCCCGGCAGCGGCGACAGCAGCGGGAAAGGTGATCGAGAAGGTTGGCGGTCAAGCGATCTCCTTGGGGGAGTGAGGATTGTAACGAAGGGAGATCGCCGCGGTTGCTAGAGTCGTGGCATCGACGCAGCACGACGATGGAGGCGCTACCCATGCATCGCATTTCGCGGATCGTTGACAAATCGACCAGGCTCCGTTCCCTGGCGTTGATCGCGGCGACCCTCGTCGTCGTCGCGGCGGCGCCGTCGTCGGCCCTCGAAGCGAAGCTCGCCGACCCCGCCTGGGACGGCGTCAAGGTGCCCGAAGGTCAGCAGTGCCAGAAGTTCGGCGGCGAGGGCAAGTCGCCGGCCCTCGCCGTCACCGGCATCCCGAGCGGAGCGAGCCACCTCGTCCTCGAGTTCAGCGACCGCACCTACAAGCCCATGGACAACGGCGGCCACGGCAAGCTGGCTTACGCCATCGAGTCGGGCGCCACCAGTGTGACGGTGCCGCCCGTCCCCGGACATACGACGGAGCTGCCAGCCGGGTTCTCGATGGTCGCGGCGCACCAGGCGCCGACTTGGGACAAGCCCGGCGCCTACCTGCCGCC
>DATAFT010000651.1:0-5246 GCA_036257295.1 Thermoanaerobaculia bacterium | reverse complement strand
CGCCACCGGTGCGTTGCTCCTTTCGCGAATCTTCACCGCTGACTCGGTCGCCTTGGGCCAACAGGCGCCCGCGCCGGCGGCCAACGTCGTAGCACCCGCGGCCTCGGTGGCCGGCCGCGCGCAAGCCGTCGTCGTCGAACCGTCCGCCACGACCGCCGAGACGCCCCGGGCGGGCATGCTCGACCCGGCCGGGGTCGAGGCGTTCGTCGACGGCTTCATGACCGCGTATCTCGAGGAGAACGACGCCGTCGGCGGCGTGGTCTCTATCGTCGAGAACGGTCACATCGTGCTGGCCAAGGGCTACGGCGAGGACGATCGCGCCCGTCACCGCGCGGTGGAGGCGCGCCGCACGCTCTTTCGCGTCGGATCGGTGTCGAAGCTCTTCGTCTGGACCGCCGTGATGCAGTTGGTGGAGCGCGGAAAGGTGGACCTCGACGCCGACGTGAACCGCTATCTCCAGGGCCTCGCGGTGCCCGCCACCTACCAGGAACCGGTGACGCTCGCGCACCTGATGACGCACACGGCCGGGTTCGAGGACCACGTGCTCGGTCTCTTCGCCCATGACGCGACAGCGGTGCGGCCTCTACGCGACCTGCTCGCGGCCGAGCTGCCGGTGCGGGTCCGTGCTCCCGGCGTCGTCGCCGCGTATTCCAACCACGGGGCCGCGCTCGCGATGCTCGTCGTCGAGCAGGTGTCGGGCATGCCGTGGACGGAATACGTCGAGAGGCAGATCCTGGGTCCGCTCGGCATGAAGCGCACCACGTTCCGCCAGCCGGTGCCCGACGCGTTGCGCGATGACGTGTCGATCGGCTACCGCAACCCGAGCGGGCAGGAGCCCGAAGCGGCCGACTTCGAGTACATCCCGCTGGCGCCGGCGGGCGCGATGAGCAGCACCGCGACCGACATGGCGCGCTTCATGATCGCCCACCTCGCCGGCGGTCAGCTCGCCGACGCGCGCATCCTCTCGGAGGCCGCGGCTCGCCGCATGCATCGCACGCTCCATCGGCACGATCCCGCGGTGCCAGGCATGGCGCACGGTTTCATCGAAAGCGACCGCAACGGCCGCCGCGTGATCGGTCACGGCGGCGACACGCTCTGGTTCCACACCGAGCTCGAGCTCTATCCCGATCAGGGAATCGGGATCTTCGCGTCGTTCAATACCGTCGAAGCCGAGCCGCATAAGCTCACCAAGGCGTTCGCCGACCGCTACTTCGCTCCGGCCGACTGGACGCCGCAGCTCGCGGCGGCCGACTGGGCCGATCGCGCGCGACGTTTCGTCGGCGCCTACCGCTCGGTGCGCTACTCGCACCACGACCTCACCAAGCTGGGCGCACTGGCGTCGCAGGTCGCGGTGCGCGACGCCGGCGCCGGCGCTCTCGAGCTGTCCTCGCAGCCGGGCACGCGCTGGATCCAGATCGAGCCGCTGGTCTTCCGCGACCAGGAAGGAACATCGACCATCGCTTTCCGCGAGGGCAAACGCGGCCGCATCACGCATCTCTTCGTCGGCGAGGTTCCGGTGTTCGCGTTCGAGCGCGTGCCCTGGCACGAGAGCCTCGAGGTTCATGGCGCGATCGCGGGCGCCGCGATCGTCCTGTTCGCCGCTACCGTGGTGATCGGCCCGGCCGGCGCATTGCTGCGCCGTCGCCTGCGAGCGCCGGCTCCCAAGCCGCAGACGAGACTGCCGATGGCGGCGCGCGCCGCGTTGTGGCTGGGCGCGCTGGTGTTCATCGTGCTCTACACCGGGTTGGCGTTCTACCTGTTCGATCCGCTCCAGATCGTCTTCGGGCTCGCGCCCGGACTGCGCCGGATTCTCCTGCTGCCGATCGTCGGAACGGTGCTGGCCGCGGTGTCGCTCTTGTGCGCGCTGTGGATCTGGCGCACGCGGCGCGGCGGAGCGGCGGCCCGCATCGCCTACACGATGGTGGTCGTCACGTTCATCCTGGTGATCTGGCAGCTCGCGGTGTGGCGTCTCTTCGGTCAACAGGGTTGAGATGAAGGGGCGCCCGGACTTCGAGCTGCTCGAGAGCAGGACGGTATTCGAGGGCCGCGTTCTCGGCCTCGAAGTCGATCGGGTGCGCCTTCAGAACGGACGCGTCTCGGAGCTCGAGGTGGTGCGGCATCCGGGGGCGGTCGCGATCGCGCCGGTGACCGCGGACGGCGATGTGCTGCTGGTGCGTCAGTTCCGCTACGCCACGCGCGAATGGCTGCTCGAGGTCCCGGCCGGCAAGCTCGATCCCGGCGAGGAGCCCGAGGCCGCGGCGGGACGCGAGCTGGAGGAGGAGACCGGCTACCGCGCCGGTTACCTCGAGCCGCTGGGTTGGGTCTGGACCACACCGGGGTTCAGCAACGAGGTCATCCACCTCTACCTGGCGCACGACCTCGAGCCGGCGAGTCAGGCGCTGCAGGACGACGAGGTCCTCACCGTCGAGCGTCTCCCGCTGGTCGAGGCGGTCGAGCGGGCGCTCGACGGCAGGCTCCACGACTCCAAGTCGGTGTGCTGCCTGCTGCGAGCGGCTCGACGACTCACAGCAATAGGCCCTGGTAAACACATTCCAATACAGCTATAGTTTCTCTCGGCGCTGGCTCGGGGTATCCGCGATGAGCTGGTAGTGCTCGTCTTGGGGAGTTGGCGCAGTGAGGTTCTTCAGGCTTCCCACCACGCGCCGAGTGGCGCTCATCGTCGTCGTATTCGCGACGGTCGAGATTGCTCTGCTCGGTCTCACCCTGCGCGGCCTGTCGCTGTTGGCCGCGATCGGCAGCTTCGGCGGCGCCGTGCGCGACTGGTCCGCCTCTCGCCAGGAAGCGGCCGACAGCTTGCGCGAGTACGTCAAGACCGGGCGTCTGTCGGACCTCGCCCGATTCGATGAGGCGCTGGCGAGTCTCAGCCACTACAGCCGGGTTCGCCGCGAGATCAGCCGCACCGAGCCTTCCACCGACGTCATCGCGACCGAGCTACTCGCGGCGGGCGTCTCCGACCGCGACGTCTCGATCATGGTGCCGGCGGTGCGCTGGGTGCGCTTCCTTCCCGACTACGAGCCCGCGATGGTGTCGTGGGCGGCATTCGACCATCAGGTCGCCCGGCTGAACGAGACCGCGAACGAGCTGCGCTATCGCCGCGCGCACAGGCAGCCGGTGCCGGTCGACAGCATGCTGGCTCGCATCGACCGGCACGATCGGCTGCTGCAGCAGGTGAGTGACGACTTCGCGGCATCGTTGTCCGACTCTGCGCGCTGGCTCCAGGAATGCCTCGCGGCGGCGGAGCTCGCCACCACCGCGTTGCTGCTGTCGACCGGCGTCTCGCTGGCGCTGGTCCTGCTCCGCCGCGTGAGGAAGTCGGAGCGCGCACGCGCCGATAGCGATCAGCGCTACCAGGCGCTGCTGACGCAGGACGCGGTCGGCATCTGGCAGCACAGCCGCGACGGCCAGGTGCTGTTCGCCAATCCCGCGCTGCTGCGCATGTTCGGCGTCGATCGGCTGCCGGCGCTGCGGCCCTGGGAGCGCTTCTTCACCGCCGAGAACCTGGAGGTGATCCGAGCCGAGCAACAGAAACAGGTCGACGGAGTCGCCTCCACCTTCGAGGTCGAGATCCAACCCGCCGGCCGCAACGACACCGTGCGTCTCCTGATCTCGGGATCGCCGGTGACCGACGATCGCGGCGTGGTGCAGAGCATCATCGGCACCTGCCTCGACATCAGCGAGCGGTCGCGAGTGGAGCGCGCGCTGGCCGAGAGCGAGAGTCGGCTGCGGCTCATCACGGGGCAGATGCCCGCATTCCTGTGGACCACCGACCGCGCACTGCGCTACACCTTCGCGCTCGGTCGTTCGTCGGAGCGCGGGATGGCCCTCGCGCTGGGTCGCACGGTCGAACAGGTGTTCGGTGGGGGATCGACCGACAGCGCCGGCGTCTCGGCGCACTGGCGCGCGCTGCAGGGCGAGTCGGTCACTTTCGAGCACACCGCGGACGAGCGGGTCTACCAGCTTCACGTCGAGCCGCTGCGCGACAGCGACGGCACCATCTCCGGCACCGTCGGCGTCAGCCTCGACATCACCGAGCGCAAGAACTTCGAGTCGCGCCTGAGCCACCTGGCGACCCGCGACCCGCTCACCGACCTCTTCAACCGTCGTCGGTTCGAGGAGGAGCTCGATCGCGAGGTGGCTCGCGCCAACCAGAACGGCGGTCACAGCGCGCTGTTGTGGTGCGATCTCGACCGCTTCAAGGAGATCAACGACACGCTCGGGCATCACGCCGGCGATCGCCTCCTGATCCACGTCGCCAACGCGCTGAGGGCGGAGCTGCGGACTGGCGAGATCCTCGGCCGCCTCGGCGGCGACGAGTTCGGGGTGCTGGTCCCCGGCGCCGGCCGGCGCGAGGCGGAGGTGCTGGCGAGGCGGCTGCTCGACGTGGTGAGCCGCGACGCGATCGAGGTCGGCGGCCAGGGCGTCCACGCCTCCGCTTCGATCGGCCTGGTCGTGCTGCCCGGAGACGGCGCCACCGCCGAGGAGCTGCTGTCGCACGCCGACCTCGCCATGTACCAGGCCAAGCGCGAGGGTCGCAACCGCTACGCGGTGTTCGCGCTCGAGACCGACATGCGCGCGGTGCTGGGATCGCAGCTCACCACCGCCGAGATGCTGCGGTCCTGCCTGCGCGAGGATCGGCTGGTGCTGCACATGCAGCCCACCGTCGAGCTACGCACGGGCCAGATAGCCCGCTGGGAGGCGCTGGTGCGCATGCCGGGGCCCGACGGCACGCTGCTCCAACCGGCGAGCTTCCTCCCCATCGCCGAGCGATTCGGGCTCGCCCGCTCTGTCGATCGCTGGGTGCTCGCGCGCACGGTCGACCTCATTCGCGACTACGAGCGCCGCGGCGAGCGGGTGGTGGTGGCGGTCAACGTGTCATCGGTCTGGCTCGCCGACGAGGAGCTGCCCGAGGTCGCTGGCGCTCTGTTCGGCAAGACCGGCGTCGATCCGTCATCGCTCGTGTTCGAGATCAAGGAGCGCGCCGCGGTGCGCGACCAGGACGGCGCCAAGCGCCTCATCGATCGACTGGTGAGCCTGGGAGCGCAGGTCGCGGTCGACGACTTCGGGCTCGGCTTTTCGTCGTTCGATCTCTTCCGGCGCCTGCAGGTGCGCTACCTCAAGATCGACGGCAGCTTCATCCGCGGCCTGGGCAACGATTCGGTCAACCGCGCCCTGGTGCGGGGAATGATCGAGATGGCCCACACCCTGGGGATGGCAGTGGTGGCGGA
>DATAFT010000644.1:0-4560 GCA_036257295.1 Thermoanaerobaculia bacterium | reverse complement strand
GACACCCGTCTCGCGCTCTCGCTCGCCGGCCGCGATCCCGACGAAGGGATGACGCCGGTGGCCTACGACAAGGGCTATCTCTTCCTGCGCTCGATCGAAGAGAGCGTCGGCCGCGAGCGCTGGGATGCCTTTCTCGCGCGGTACTTCGATCGCTTCGCGTTCCAATCGATGACCACCGAGCGCTTCCTCGTGTGGCTCCAGCAGGACCTGCTGGCAAAGTCGCCGGGCATCACCCTCGAGTCCCTGCGCGCGGACGCCTGGATCAACGGACCGGGTCTGCCCGCCAACGCTCCGCAGCCACGCTCCGACGCCGTCGCGCGCGTCGACGCCGAGCTCGCGCGCTGGCGTTCCGGCGCTCCCGCCTCCGCGCTCGCGATCGGGGATTGGAACACGCAGGACCGGCTCCACTTCCTCAAGCAGTTGCCGCGCGAGATCACCGGCGCGCGCCTCGCCGAGCTCGACTCGGCGTTCGGTTTCACGTCGACCGGCAACAGCGAGGTACTGTCCGCCTGGCTCCTTCATGCGATCGAGCACAATTACGAGCCGGCGTACCCGGCGCTCGAGTCCTTCCTGATCCGTCAGGGCCGACGCAAGTTCCTCAAGCCGCTCTACGAAGCGCTGGCGAAGACGGAGGCCGGCCGCCGGCGCGCACTCGCGATCTACCAGCGGGCGCGCCCGGGCTACCACGCCGTTTCGGTGAAGACCGTCGACAGCATCCTCGGCTGGAGTCCGGGCTGACGGCTTGACATCGCAAACCTCGGCGGCCACAATGGTCTGCCTTAGCTGAGACTGTGTCTCAACAAACAGTTCCGGCTCCTGTCGACCCGCGAAACTCAGTGCTCCAAGCCGCCATCGTCACCCTGCGCGAGGGCCTCGAGGCCTTCCTGATCGTCGCGATCAGCCTGGCCTACCTGCGCAAGACCGGCCGCGCCGCGCTGGCGCCGGCGGTTCACTGGGGCGTGGCCGCTTCGATCGTGGTCAGCGTCATCGCGGGCTGGCTCTTCCATCGCGCGGCGAACCAGGCGCTGTGGGAGGGGCTGCTCGCGATCATCGCCGCGGTGCTGGTGGCGAGCCTGACCATCCACATGTGGCGGGCAGGCAAGCGCATGCGCCAGCACATCCACGACGCCATCGACCGCTCGGTCGAGCGCGCCGGAGCATTCGCCTGGCTCGGCGTGTTCGCGTTCACCGTGGTGATGATCACGCGCGAAGGAATGGAGACCGCGATCCTCTTCAACGCGATCATCTTTCAGGTCAAGTCGTCGCAGGTCCTCCTCGGAGCGATCGCGGGCTGTGTCGGAGCGGTGCTGCTGGCGCTGGCCTGGACCCGGTGGAGCCACCGCATCAATCTCGGGCTCTTCCTGCAGGTGAGCGCGGTGTTCCTGCTGGTGTTCGTGGTGCAACTCCTGGTCTACGGCTTCCACGAGCTCACCGAGGCGAACATCTTCCCCAACAGTGAGGCGCTGCACTGGGCGAGCGAGCCCTACGGTCCCGACGGGCCCTACGGGAAGCTGCTCAGCGTCCTGCTCGTGGTCCTGCCCACCACTTGGTTCGCGGTCGCCGCCCTGCGCGGCCGTCGCCACGCGCCGTCGAGAGCCGCCTCGCCGCCGACGGTTGTCACCGGCTCGACCGACCGCTAGGCTCGCCCGCAACCGCACCGCGGCAGCGCCGTATCAGAGATGACGCCATTCGGCGTGCGAGCGTGTGTGTGCAAGGAGCGAGCATGATCGCCATCGTTCTCCTCGGGTTGATCGTGATCCTGATCGCGTGGGCGGTCGCGATGTACAACCGCCTGGTCTCGCTGCGCAACCGCTTCAAGAACGCGTTCTCGCAGATCGACGTTCAGCTCAAGCGGCGCTATGACCTCATCCCCAACCTGGTCGAGACCGCGAAGGGATACCTGCAGCACGAGCGCTCGACGCTCGAGGCGGTGATCGCCGCTCGCAACCAGGCCATCAGCGCAGCCGGGCGCGCCGGCCAGAATCCGGGCGACCCCGAAGCGATGAAGCAACTGTCCGGCGCCGAGGGCGCGCTCACGGGCGTGCTCAGCCGGTTCATCGCGTTGGCCGAGGCCTACCCCGACCTCAAAGCCAACCAGACCATGGCGTCGCTCACCGAAGAACTGACCTCGACCGAGAACCGGATCGCGTTCTCGCGACAGGCGTTCAACGACGCGGTGATGGGCTACAACACCGCGCGCGAGTCGTTCCCGTCCTCGATCATCGCCAACTCGATGGGGTTCGCTCCGGCTCAATTGCTCGAAGCCACCACCCGACCCGAGGAGCGCGAGCCGGTCCGCGTCTCGTTCACCTCGTAGCCGGCGGCGGCGGGCGCTCCCATGGACTTCTTCGCGCGCCAGGAGGACGCGCGCCGCGGCACGCGGTGGCTGGTGGTGTTGTTCGTGCTCGCGGTCGCCGGGGTGGTGGCCGCGGTCAACCTCGCCGTGGTGGTGTTGCTGCTGATGGGGAGCTCGTCGGTCGCTCCTACCGACGTGTTTCGGCCCGAAGCGTTCGGTGGCATCACCGCCGTCACCCTCACCATCGTCGGCGTCTCGAGCCTCTACAAGATCACGGCGCTCTCCGGCGGCGGGCCGTCGGTGGCGCAGCTCCTGGGCGGAAAGCGGCTCGATCCCAACACCACCGACCCGGCCGGGCGCCGACTACTCAACGTGGTCGAGGAGATGGCGCTCGCCGCCGGCACCTCGGTCCCGACCGTGTACGTGCTGGAGGACGAGGACGGCATCAACGCATTCGCCGCCGGCTTCACCTTCGATGACGCGGTGATCGGCGTCACGCGCGGCGCTCTCGATCTGCTCGACCGCAGCGAGCTGCAGGGTGTGGTGGGGCACGAGTTGAGCCACCTGCTCCACGGCGACAGCCGGCTCAACGTGCGCCTGATGGGCGTCCTGCACGGCATCCTCGTCATCGGTCTGATCGGCTACTGGATCCTGCGCAGCTATCGCGGCGGCTCATCATCCGGCCGGGGCAAGAAGGGTGGAGCCGGAGCCGTGCTCCTCTTCGGCTTGGCGCTCCTCGTCATCGGCTACGTCGGCGTCTTCTTCGCTCGGCTGATCAAGAGCGGGGTGTCGCGCCAGCGCGAGTTCCTCGCCGACGCCGCCTCCGCGCAGTACACCCGCGATCCGACCGCGCTCGCCGACGCTCTGCGCAAGATCGGCGGTCTCGGCGCGGGCTCTCGCATCGCCAGCCCGAACGCCGAGCAGGCGAGCCACATGTTCTTCGGCAACGGCGTCGGTGACCATCTGTTTCCCTGGCTCGACACCCACCCGCCGCTCTCCGAGCGCATCCGCCGGCTCGATCCGGCGTGGGACGGGACGTTCCCCAAGGTCGAGCCCAAGCCGCGATCGGCGCGCCCCGCGAAGGAGCCGGCGAAACCGTGGCTCCGCGCGGCGAGAGAGGCCGCCGCGGCGTCGGTGTCGCAGCTGCATGGGGCGGAGGCGGCGGTGGCGTCGGTCGGCAATCCGACGCCGGCGCACGTCGCCTACGCCGCCGCGCTCCGCGACCGCCTGCCCGCGTCTCTGGCCGAGCGTGTACGCGAGCCGGCGAGCGCGCGCGCCGTGGTCTGCGCGCTGCTCCTCTCGCGCGAGCCGGTGGTGGTCGTCGCTCAACTGGTGGCGCTCGCCGATCACGCCGGCGACCCGCGGCTGCTCGAGGAGGTGCACGCGGTGATGCCCGCGGTCAAGGCCTGCCCGCCCGAGGCTCGTCTGGCGCTGGTCGATCTCGCAGTGCCGGCGCTGCGCCTGATGTCGAGACCGCAGTGGCGAGCGTTCGCCGACCTGGTAGCCAAGCTGGTCGAAGCCGATCAGCGACTGGACGTTTTCGAGCTCGCGTTGCGGCGCGTCTTGACGCGCCACGTCGAGCCGACTTTCGAAGGCGCGCGGCCGCGCGCCACCCCTCAGTACTACTCGCTCAGGCGGCGCCGTCAGGAGTGCTCGGTGATCCTGTCGGCGCTGGCCTGGCGCGGCGGTGCCGGCGCCGCGGTGGCGCCTCACGCCAGCGCGGCCGAGGCGTTCGCGCGCGGCGCCGCGCATCTTTCCGGCGTCGACCCCGAGCTCCTGCCCGACCAGGCCTGTGGGCCGCGCGAAGTGGAGGCGAGCCTCCGCGAGCTCGACGCCGCCGCGCCGCGGCGCAAGCAGGACCTGTTGCTGGCCTGCGCGGTGGTGATCGCGCACGATCGCCGCGTCACCGTCGAGGAGGGCGAGCTGCTGCGAGCGCTCGCCGACGCGCTGCAGTGCCCGATGCCGCCGCTGCTGCCTGGTGAGTCGCTGGCGGCGTGAGCGGCGCCGTCGCTCGACGACGCTCGCCTAAGATACGCACGCTGTCAACGCACGACGTTCAGTTCCGCGTGGTCGAGACCGGCGAGCTCACCGATGCCGACCTACAGCGCATGGTCGAGCTGCTCTCGCTTGCGTTCGGCGGCTGGCCGTCGGTCGCGGCCGGAGTGGAGCCGGCAGCTCACCTGCGCTGGAAAACGTCGAGCCCGGCCACAGTCTGTGCCGCCGTCCTCGGTGAGTCCGGCACGACGCTGGTCACCACCGACACG
>DATAFT010000568.1:0-3830 GCA_036257295.1 Thermoanaerobaculia bacterium | reverse complement strand
AGGACGACGACGCCAACCATCGCCTGTTCCACAAGCTCGCCCGCGCATTGGTTTCTGTGCTGACCGAGTTCACCGACGAGAGCTATCTCTACCGCGTCGACCTGCGGCTGCGCCCGATGGGCCGGCGCGGCAACATCGCCTATTCACTGCGGCAGCACGCCCAGTACTACGACACCTGGGGCGAGACCTTCGAGCGCTTCGCGCTGCTCAAGGCGAGGCCGCTCGCCGGCGACCTCGAGCTGGGCAAGCGCTTTCTCGACCTGGTCGAGCCGTTCGTCTACCGTCGCTACCTCGACCACGCGGCGCTCGAGGAGATCTTCCGCTTCAAGCAGCGCGCCGAGCGTCAGGAGCCCGATCTCGATCGCGACGTCAAGATCGGGCGCGGTGGCATCCGGGAGATCGAGGTGTTCACGCAGGTGCTCCAGCTCACCTACGGTGCGCGCGATCGCACGCTGCGACAAGCGTCCACGCTGCGGGCACTCGAGGCGCTCGCCGCCGCTGGTCTGATCGCAGACGGGACCCACGAGACGTTGGTCGAGGCTTACGAGTTCCTGCGCACGCTCGAGCACCGGTTGCAGATCGTGCAGGAGCAGCAGACGCACAGCCTGTCGCGCGCCGAGCGCGAGCTCGACATCTGCGCCCGCCGCGTCAGGCTCGGCTCGGCCGCCGAGCTCGAAAGCGAGCTCGAGAAGCGCCGCGACCGGGTGCACGGAATCTGGAGCGGCCTGTTCGAACGGCGCCCCGGAGCGCTGGACTACCGCAGCCGCCAGTGGTTCCGCGTGCTCTCCGATGCGGCGTCGGACGAGGAGGCCGCGGCTCTGCTCGCCGAGCACCGGCTCGGCGCGGACGAGGCGGCGCTCGCTGCCATTCGAGCGCTCGACGAAGCCACCGCGCTGGCGCCGTCGCGATCGATGGCGCGCAACGTGCTCGCCAACCTGCTGCCGACGTTGCTCGATCGCATCGGCAGCTGCGCGCGCCCGGGGCAGGTGCTGATCCGGCTCGAACAGCTCACCGAGCGCACCGGCGCTGCGGCGGCATTCTTCCGCACGCTGCTCGAGGACGAGCCGCTGCGCGATCGATTGATCGCGACGCTCGATCTCGGCGAGCTGGCGGCGGCGCGGCTGGTCCGCCATCCCGAGCTGCTCGACTCGCTGATGCAGCCGCTGCCCGACCAGGAGGCCTTGCGCGCGCGTTGGCAGGAGACGCTGGCGCGGGTCGACCCGGCCAACCGGGCCGCCGAGATCCGGCGCTTCAAGGAAGTCGAAGAGCTCAAGATCCTGGTCCAGTGGATCGCCGACCGAGAGGCGGGTGAGGGGGAACCCGCGAGCGAGGCCGACGCGCTACCCGCGCTGCAGGAACGACTGTCCGCGCTGGCGGAGTGCGCGATCACCGCCGCCGCCGAGTGGACCGCGGCGCCGCCGCCCGTGAGCAAGCGCCGCGCGAGCGCTTCGAGCGCCGAGCCCGACTGGGTCATCCTCGCCCTCGGCAAGCTCGGCGGCCGCGAGCTCGCCATCCACTCCGACCTCGATCTCGTCATCGTCTACGAGGGCCGCCCGCGCGACTCCGCGACCTTCATGGCGAAGCAGGCGATGGCAACCGCGTTCGATCGCCTGCTCGAGGAGCCCACCGCGGACGGCATCGCGTATCACGTCGACACCCGGTTGCGGCCGGAGGGCAAGAAGGGTGCGCTCGCCATGCCGCTGGTCGCGTTCGAGCGCTACCTGCGCGAGCGCGCCGAGATCTGGGAGCGGCTGGCGTGGACGCGCTTCCGAGCGATCGCGGGCTCACCGTCGCTCGCGAAGAAGGTGGAGGAGGCGGTTCACGCGTTCGTCTACGGACCGTGGGACCCGCGGATTCCGACCGTGATGAGCGACCTCCGCCGTCGCATGGAGCGCGAGTTGGCGCAGCCCGGCGGCGCCCATCTGGAGCTGAAGATCGGTCGTGGCGGGCTGGCCGACGTCGACTTCGCGGTCCAGATGATCCAGATCCGCGAGGGCTCGACCCGCGCCGAGATGCGGGTGCGCGGAACGCGCGAAGCGTTGGCGCGCGTCGCGGGTACTCCGTACCTGGAACCGCACGAGCTGCGCGATCTCGAAGCGGCATACCTCTTCCTGCGCCGCCTCGAGCTGTTCGCGCGGCTCGACGTCGACGCCGGGGTGAGCGCGATACCCGCGGACCCCGAGCGACTCGATGTGCTGGGTCGCCGGCTCGAGCTCCCGGTGCCGGCGCAGGAGACTCTGTCGAGATCGTTCGCTGCCACCACCGAGCGCGTGCGCGCCATCTATGAAGCGGTGCTCGCGCGACTGTGACTAGCGCCGCCTAACTAGCGCCGCACCCAGAGGTCGCGCTCGACGACGAGCAGCCCGTCCTCGTTCTTGGTGACCGGACGGATGGTGTCCCAGCGCTCGCCCGCAGGCTTGCCGGCGAGCAGCGGATCGCCCTCGAACTCGAGCGTGAAACGCTCGCTGTCGCCGTCCGGCAGGGTGACCTCGAAGTGGACGTGCGCGGGCGGTCCGCCGGTGGCGTAGTGGGCCGGACGGATGGCCTCGAATCGGAACCCACCGTCGTCGCTGGTCTTGAGCACGCCGCACAGACGCGCCTTCCCCTCGTCCATACCGCCGTCCGAGTAGTAGCCCTTGGCGTCGGTGTGGAACGCGACGACGCGCGCGCCTGACACTGTCTTCTTGTCGGCGCCGGCGATCACCTTCCCGACGATCAGCATCCGCTCGCCGGGCTCGCTCGGCGTCACGGTGCGGACGCTCGACGCCGCCGGCACGCGCTGGCGGCATGGCGTGTCACGTTGCGCGGTCGCTGCGGCTGGCAGCGCCAGCATGCCGATCAGCATGCAGCCTGCGAGCGAAAGGCAGCGTTGCGCGTTCGTCATCGCTTCGCGCTCAGGTCGCGCGTCCGGTCGCATACATGATGAGGTCGCCGTCGTCTTCGCGCGTCACTCGCCCCTGCTCCTCGAGGAAGCGCAGGTGGGCGATCGCCTCGCCGGTGGCGAACCAGCGCTGCATGATCGGGAACTCCTCCCAGGAACGGGCGACGATGTCCCAGGTCATGCGCGCGGCGGTGTCGTAGGCGTTGCGCGGGCCGCTCTCGTTGAGCAGCTCGATGATCTCGGCGGCGCGCTCGTGGTGATGCTCGGCCAGCTCGCGGGTGCGCTTCTTGAACTGGTGGATGAGACGGCGGTGGCCGGGCAGGCAGAGCTCGACGTCGAGCGCCTCGACTTTCTCCAGGCTGTCGAGGTAGTCGGCCAGCGGGTCGGCTTCGTCCGACCAGGCCTGGATGTTGGGCGTGATGTCGCCCAGCACGTGGTCGCCTGCGATGAACAGTCGCTGATCGGGATCGTAGAGAGAGATGTGTCCCTCGGTGTGGCCCGGAGTGTCGATCACGCGCAGGCGGTAGTCACCGATCTCGACCAGGTCGCCTTCGTGGAGCGGCTCGTAGTGCACGACGCGGTCGGGCTTGAACTTGAAGCCGGGATGGTTCTGGAACGACGCGATCAGATCGTCCTGCGGGAAACCGCTGCGCGTCATGTAGCGGCCCATCGGACTGTCGGTGGTCCAGCCCATGCCGTGGCGCATGTGGCCGGCATCGATGGCGCCCATGAAGGCGCGGCGGCCGTGCCGCAGCAAGGACGGAATCAGGCCGTGGTGATCGGCGTGCAGATGGGTGGCCAGGAAATCGGTGGAGTCGAGGTCGATGCCGATCTCCGCCAGCCCCGACTCGAGCGCCGCCATGCACTCGGGGCGGTTCATCCCGGTGTCGATCACCAGGTTGCGATCGGGCGCCGTGATGACGTAGGAGTTGATCTCCTTGAGCGGGCT
>DATAFT010000549.1:0-3585 GCA_036257295.1 Thermoanaerobaculia bacterium | reverse complement strand
CCGGCGCCGAGCGCCACTACCGGCACGCGATCGAGGCGGCGCCCGAGGAGGCGACGGCGGCGTTCAACCTCGGCGTGGTGCTCGAGGATCTCCATCGCGAGCTGCAGGCGATCGCCGCCTACGAGCGCGCGACGAGCTCCGATCCCGACTTCCTCGACGCCTACCACAACCTGGTACGGCTGCTCGAAAAACGGGGCGACAAGGCCGGCGCCCTGCGCGTCCTCAAGCGGCTGCGCGAGCGCTCTCGTTGACCCCCGTGTTTCGCCTACTGCGCGACGGTGGCGCGGGATCGTCTTTCAGCGCTACACTAAACGGCGCTTTTCACCAACGAGGCCACGATTCGAGCGTCTCGACTCGATGGCGCTCGGATCGGCTCCGGCAACGTGCCGGCGCCGACGCAGCGATCGACCAACGGACCGAAAGGAGCAGAGCATCAATAAACCAGCACTGAAGCGGACCCGCGTCAACCGCGACATCCGCACGAGTCCAGTCCGCCTCATCGACGCCGACGGAACGCAGCTCGGGATCGTCCCTCTCGAGGACGCGTTGCGCAGGGCCGAGGAGAGAGCCCTCGATCTGGTCGAAGTCGGCGCCGGAGCCGAGCCGCCGGTGTGCCGCATCCTCGACTGGGGCAAGATGAAGTTCGAGCGCGAGAAGAAGGCGCGAGAGTCGCGGAAGAAGGCGACCACGATCGATGTCAAGGAAGTGAAGTACCGCCCCACCATCGAGAGTCACGATTTCGACATCAAGACCAACAAGGCCCGCGACTTCCTGAGCAAGGGCAAGAAGGTCAAGGTCACGGTCTTCTTCCGGTACCGCCAGCTGCGGCGGCCCGAGCTGGGGACGAAGATCCTCGATCAGGTCACGGAGCGACTGCAGGACGTGGCCGCGGTCGAGCACCGGTCGCGCCTCGAGGGTCGCCAGATGACGATGATCCTCTCCCCGGTAGGGGCGAAGAGCTGAGCGCGTGGTGTTTACCACGCGCTCCGCTCTGATTGTTTCGGCGCCGAGGACGGCGCGTGCGAGCTCCGGGCGTGGTGAACCACGCCCTCCGCTCGCGTTTGCTGCGAAACAGAAAGTCTGACCGCGGCCTTAGCGAGGGGCCATCCTGATGGCGCCGTCGAGGCGGATGACCTCGCCGTTGAGCATCTCGTTCTCGACGATCTGCTTGGCCAGCATCGCGAACTCGCGGGGCTGACCCAGGCGCGGCGGAAACGGCACCTGCTTGCCGAGCGAGATCCGCGCCGGCTCGGGCAGCCCAGCGAGTAGCGGCGTGTCGAAGATGCCCGGCGCGATGGTGACGACCCGGATCCCGTAGCTCGCCAGATCGCGCGCGATCGGCAGCGTCATGCCGACGATCCCGCCCTTCGACGCCGAATACGCCGCCTGACCGATCTGACCGTCGAACGCCGCCACCGAGGCGGTGTTGACGATCACTCCGCGCTCGCTGCCCTCGGGCACTTCGCGCTCTGCCATCGCCGCCGCCGCCAGGCGGATCACGTTGAAGGTGCCGACCAGGTTGACGGCGAGCACGCGCTGGAATGCGCCGAGGTCGTGCGGACCGGTTTTCGACACGGTCTTCTGGGCTGAGCCGATGCCGGCGCAGTTGATCGCTCCGTGCAGGCCGCCGAACGCCTCCTTGGTGGCGGCGATCGCGGACTGCACCGAGTCGGGGTCGGTGACGTCCGCCTTGGCGAAGATGGCGCGCTTGCCGATCGATTCCGCCGACTTCTTGCCAGCCGCCTCGTTGACGTCGAGCAGCACGACGTTGCCGCCGCCCTCGGCGAGGATCTGGGCGGTGGCGAGGCCGAGCCCCGAGCCCCCGCCGGTGATGAGGAACGTATGGTCCTTGATCTCCACTGTCTACCCTCCCTTGATGATCTCGGTTCCGCGGACGGCGCCTCCGCCCCGCGGCGGCCGATGATATCCGCGCGCCGCGCACCCGTGTGCTAGAAACTGCCGGTGCAAAGGGTCCTGTTCGATCACATCGCCATCGGCGTTCCCGCGATCGGCGACACGCTGCCGTTCCTGGTGGGTGAGCTGGGTGGGCGTCCGGCGGGCGGAGGCCTTACCCGCGCCTTCGCGTTCCGCCAGTGGCACTTCGGCGCCGGCAAGCTCGAGGTGCTCGAGCCCGCCGGCGCGCCCGGCGGGTTCATGCACCGATTCCTCGACCGGCGGGGGCCGGGCGTGCATCACGTCACCTTCGAGGTGCCCGACATCGATGCGGTCTGCGCCAAGGCGGAGTCGATGGGGTTCGCGGTGGTGGAGCGCGATGACTCCGATCCGGAGTGGAGCGAGGCCTTCCTGCATCCCAAGACGTCGATGTCGATCGTGGTGCAGATCGTCCAGGTCCGGCGCGCCGCGACCGGCGTGCCGGAGCCGAGCATCGTGGAGCCGGAGCCCGGTGATCCCGATCCCGGCGCGCTCGGCATCGAGCTGATCGGACTGCGGCTCGAAGCGAAGAGGCTCGCGCGCGCGCGCGAGCTCTGGTGCGAACTGCTCGCCGGACACGGTCGCGTGATGGGTGGTGAGCTCGAGGTCCGCTGGCCCGGTTCGCCGATGCGGCTGGTGGTGCGGCGCAGCGGCGCCGATGGTGGAGAGGGGCCGTTGGCGATCGAGATCGCCTGCCTGCGACCCGTGTTGGTGCCGGTGGGCCACCATCCCGTTCTTGGCGCGGCGTTCGAGACCGTCGACATCACCGAGCTGCAGCCTCCCGCGGCCTTCGACGGGCGGACGCCGTCGAGTGCCGCGCCCGAGTCGCCCGCTGGCGACTCGAGTGTCGACGACAGCTACTTTCTCGACCCCGACGCGCTGGAGCTCGAGGACCAGGAGCGGTCGTGACCGCGGCGACCGAGCGCCGTGTCGCCGCGGTCGCGGCGATCGCGCTCATCGTGATGGCGGCGACCGCCGGTTGCGACCTCGGCTCTGCCGAAGCAACGGCGCCGCTCGCTCACGGCGCCGGCGAGTGGCGCGCCGAGAACGGCGAATTTCTGCTCGGGGGAGTCCAGGTCGACGAGCCCGATCGCGGGCGCTGGCTCGCGAGCCTCGAGGCTGCCGGTTTCAACACGCTCGCGTTGACCGTCTACGCCGATCAGGGCGACTGGGACAGCGCCGATCTGCGCTTTTCGACCGAGGCTCCGTGGATCGCCGAGGAGGCCCGCGCGGCGAAGGCGGCGGGCCTGCGCGTCGCCCTCGTCCTGCGCGTGGTACTCGACTCCGGCGTCGAGCGCAACCGCTTCCTCTGGCACGGCATGATCATGCCGCGCGAGGACGCGCAGGTGGCCGCCTGGTTCGATCGCTATCTCCAGTTCGTGTCGGCCTGGGCGACGGTCGCCGCTGCTACCGGCATCGACGTGCTCGGGATCGGCAGCGAGCTCAACGCGCTCGCGTCGACGCGGCCGGTCGACGTGGTGCCCGAGCTCGAGGCCTACTATCTCGATCCCGGCAAGCAGTCGGAGCTGCGCCACCGCGTCACCCGGTTCGAGGGCTCGATCGATCCCCAGCACCTCCATGGCGGCTGGCGCGAGACCTATGCCTCGGTGCCGCGCTACATCGACGATCAGATCGAAGCGCACCGGCGCTGGG
>DATAFT010000528.1:0-3231 GCA_036257295.1 Thermoanaerobaculia bacterium | reverse complement strand
CTCCGTGCTCAGTCGTTCGGCTTGCTCGAGGTCGCCCTTCCAGTTCTCGGCGATGATCGCGCGCGCGGTGATTATCTGCGCCCGCTTGACCGAGGTGTTTCCGGACAGGCGATCGACCAGCGCCTGGCTCGCGTCGAGGTGCTGCTCGGCCTCGGCGTAGCGCGCCATGCGAGAGAGCACCAGCGCCTGCTCGTACTCGGTCGTGATCCGCTCGTCGATCTGCGCTTCGTCGTCGCTCCCGACCATGGCGGCGCTCGCGCGCTGGTACAGCGCGAGCGCCTCGTCGAATTCGCTCTGCTCGCGGTGAGCCAGGGCGAGGCCGCGCAGCGTCCGAGAGTGGGCGACCGGGTCGCCAGCGGCGCCGCCCTCGCGCAGCGCGACCGCGCGCTCGAGCTCGGCGATCGCCTCCTGGTTCCTGCCCAGCGAGCGGAAGGTCTCGCCCAGCAGTAGCCGCGCTTCGGCCTCCGCTTCTGGCTGGTCCGCCAGCGTTTTTCCCGCGCTCTCCGAGGCGCGCGCCAGCACCTCCACCACGGTCACGTCGCGCGAGCCCTGCGCCTCCGGGTTGGACGCGGTGAGCATCTCTCTCATGAACTCGTTGAGCGCCGTCGCACGCGCCGCCTCCGTCCGCGCCGCGTCGCGCTCGACCGCCGCCGCGCGCGCCTGCCAGAGCGTGCCGGCGAGACCGCCGATCAGCGCCAGGGCGACGATCGCCGCCGCGATCACCGCGCCCTTGTTGCGGGCGACCAGCTTGCGCAAGCGGTAGGTGGTGCTGGGCGGCGCCGCCACCACCGGCTCGCCGGCGAGGTAGCGCAGCAGGTCGTTGGCGAGCCCGTTCGCGGTCTGGTAGCGGCGCTCGGGCTCCTTCTCGATCGCCTTCATCGCCACCCAGTCGAGCTCGCCGCGCAGGAGCGAGAGCAGCCGCCGCGGCTCGGTCGATCGCGAGGCGGCGAGCTGCGGCAGCGTGCCGGACGAGGTGGAGACGCGGGTCGAGGGGCGCGGCGGATCGACGTCGCGGATGAGGCGCTGGAGCTCCGACATCGTGCTGTCGCTCGCCGGCGCCTCGAATGGCGTGGTGCCGGTCAGGAGCTCGTAGAGGAGGACCCCGAGCGAGTACACATCGCTCCTGGTGTCGACGTCGAGGCTGCCGTCGCTCTGCTCGGGGCTCATGTACAGCGGGGTGCCGACCCACTGGCCGAGTCGCGTATGCATGGTCTCGCCCGTGAGCGGCTGTTCGGTCGCCTTGGCGATACCGAAGTCGATGACCCTGGCGTGCGGCTTGCCGTCGTGCATCGAGACCAGGATGTTCGAGGGCTTGATGTCGCGGTGGATGATGCCCTTCTGGTGGGCGTGCTGGATGGCGTTGCAGACCTGCACGAAGAGCTCGAGCCGCTGGCGCACCGAAAGACCCTTGCTGTCGCAGAACGTGGTGATCGGCTCGCCGGTCACCAGCTCCATCACGAAGTAGGGTCGGCCGGCGTCGGTGGCACCGGCGTCGAGCACCTTGGCGATGTGGGGATGGTCCATCAGCGCCAACGCCTGTCGCTCCTGCTCGAAGCGGGCGATGACCTGCACCGTGTCCATGCCCAGCTTGAGGACCTTGAGCGCGACCCGTCGCGCCACCGGCTCGGTCTGCTCGGCCAGGAACACCGCGCCGAAGCCGCCGGCGCCGATCGACTCGATCAGGGTGTAGCGGCCGATCACGGTGCCCGGGCGCTCGGTGATGCTCACCAGCCCGATCGCCGGCAGCACGCCGGCGTCGGCGGTGGTCATCCGCGATGGGTCGAGCGGTGTGGTCGGCGAGCTCATGGATGCAGTCGCAGGGCGTCGCGAGAAGCGCGCAGTGTACGGCACCGTGGCCGCCGCGGCAGGTGGTTCAGATCATGGCTGGCAGGGAATGGCGAAGATGTTCTGGATGGCCGGGAATGGTCCCAGGTCCGGATTGTGGAACAGCGCCACCGCGCCGGTGTCGGTGTCGGCGATGAACAGGTTCACGCCGACGTTGGTGCCCGCCGATATGAACACCCACAGAAAGCCGGTAGAGCCGCAGCCATCGAGGACCTTGACCAGGACTTCGGGGTTGTCCGCCGAGAAGAACCAGAACAGGCCGCCGCGGTTCACGCCCAGGCCGGAGAGGGAGATCGCCGTGCCGTTGCCCTGGAGTCCTCCGCTCTGCACCGTGGCGTAGGTCGCGCGCACCAGGAAGCGACTGTCCCCGGGGTGGTAGTCCAGACAGAGAGTCTGGGCGTTGGCGACGCAGATGGTCGGCGCCGACGGTCCGAAGTAGACATCGTCGAAGAACACGGTGTGGGCGACTCCTCCCGTACGCGTGGTGGCGGTGGGCAGCACCAGCGCGCTGTGCGCTCCGGCCGGCGCTTGAATCTCGCGGTGCGCGGTGAGCCACGCGTTGGGTTGGCCGCCACCGACGTTGTGGAAGCTGTCCGCGATCAGAAACGGTCCGGAGCAATCGGCTGAAGCAAAGAAGTAATAGCCTCCCACCTGAAGGCCCGGCGTCTGCTGGAGTCGCGCCTTGAGCGAGAAGTCGTAGAAGGCGCCGCCGGTGACCTGCACGCATTGAGAGATGACGCCACCGCCTTGGGGCTGCCCTCCGGGCACCATCGCTCGGACTGAACCCGAGTGTGAGGAGCCACTGGCGTCGGCTGGATTCCATTCTGGGTTGTAGTTCCCGAACGCCCAGCCCGCCAGGTTCTGATCGAACCCCGGATTGGCGAGCAGGTTCTGCGCGTGAAGGTTCGAACAAACGACGGTCATGACGCCTGCCAGGGCGAACGGAAGGGAGCGATGCATGTAGTACCTCCTTTGGGGAGAGAGAAGCCTAAACCCGATTGGCTGGGTGGGTCACATGGTTGTGAGGAGAAGATAGAATCCGGCAGCTTAAGCGCGAGCCGTCCAGATCGTTAAGTTCCGAAACCGGCGGCGCCATTGGCCCGTCGCACGAGACCGGAGGCTGTCTTGAGACTCCCAGGTTTCAATCACCACTCGGGCCTGGTTCTCGGCATCGTGTCTTCCGTGCTCGGCTTCATGATGTGCGCCGGGGCGTCCGCCGCGGAAGACAGCGCCGCTACCTCCCTCGTCGAGTGGAGCCACTACGCCGGCGACCGCGCCAGCAGCAAGTACTCGCCGGCGGCGCAGATCGACGCCTCGAACGTGGGTCGGCTCGAGATCGCTTGGCGATGGACCACGCCCGACCGCGGCATCGATACCAAGGCGCCG
>DATAFT010000451.1:0-5061 GCA_036257295.1 Thermoanaerobaculia bacterium | reverse complement strand
GCGTCCCTGCGGCCGGAACTCGAGCCGGAAGCCGTGGATGTCGACCACGCGCGGCTCGTTCGACCCCGACAGCGTGCCGGCGACCTCGTGCTCGCGGCCGTCGCCCTTGAGCGTCACGCCGATCAGGTAGGGATAGTCGCCATGGCGAGGGTGCACCGCCCGCACCACCTCGATGCCGCGATCGGAGGCGATCTTCTCCGCGTTCACGAAGTTGACGATCTCGCCCATGAACGGCACCAGCGCGCCCTTCACCGCCGCCACCGTGATCGGCTTCACCATGTCGTCGTCGATGCCCCAGAGGTCGATCTGGAGCGCGCGCAGACGGTCACGGTGAAGCGAGCTGGCGAGGCGGCCGAGCAGCTCGGCCAGCAGCAGGAACGGCTCGCTGCGGCCGCCGGCGGGGCGGAACGGCAGGTTGACCGCGGCGATCTGGAGCGATCCATCGAGCGCCGCCAGCACCATCTCCGAGATCTGCGCGGCGATGCGCTCCTGTGCCTCGCGGGTCTGCGCGCCGATGTGCGGCGTCGCCACCACGCGCGGGTGGCGGATGAGGTCCCAGCTCTTGGGCGGCTCCTCGGCGAAGACGTCGAGCCCGGCGCCGCCGACCTGACCGCTCTCGAGCGCGGCCAGCAACGCCGCCTCGTCGATGACGCCGCCGCGCCCGCAGTTGATCACCAGCGCGCCGCGCTTGAGCTTGGCGATACGAGGAGCGTCGAGCAGGTTGCGGGTCTCGGCGGTGAGCGGCGTGTGGAAGGTGATGGCGTCGGCGAGCGGAAGCAGGTCGTCGAGCGACATGAGCTCGACGTCGATGCGCTTCGCCGCCGCTGCGTCGAGGAACGGATCGTAGGCGATCACCTTCATCTCGAACGCCTTGGCGCGGGCGGTGACGCGGGTCCCGATCTGGCCGAGGCCGACGATGCCGAGCGTCTTGCCGTAGAGCTCCTGACCGACGAAGCTCTTGCGGTCCCACTTCTCCTTCTTGAGCAGCGCGTCGGCGGCCGGCACCGAACGCGCCAGCGCGAGCAGGAGCGCGAAGGTGTGCTCCGTGGCCGACAGCAGGTTCGCGGTCGGCGCGTTGACCACCAGGATGCCGAGCTCGGTGGCCTTGGCGACGTCGACGTTGTCGACGCCGATGCCGGCGCGACCGACCACCTTGAGCCGCTTCCCCCGCTCGAGCAGGTCGGCGGTGACCTGCGTCGAGCTGCGGACGATGAGCGCGTCGAAGTCGGGGATCACGTCGGGCAGCTGCTTGCGATCTTCGAGCTCGATCACCTCGGCGCCGGCCTGACGCAGGCGCTCGACGCCGGAGGCTTCGAGCTCGTCCGAGATCACGATTCGATGCATTCCGATTCCTCGTAGGTTGGGGTGCCCTCGTGCCCTGACGGGCGCGAGGGGAGCGCATCGTACCCCAGGGGGATGCGGCTCAGACCGGAAGCCGGGGCGCGCGCAAAGCGGAGACGAGCTCGGCCGTGGTGAGCCGTCGCACCTCGCCACCCGAGCCCAGCAGCTCCCAGTGGTCGCCGCGCGGACGCAGCTCCGGCAGCGCGGATCCACCTCGGACCAGCACCACCCGGCAACCTCGGAAATGCTCGCGCAGCAGGTCCCGCAACACCGGCGGGCCGCGTCGACTCTTGACCGCGACGCTGCGCCGCTCCTCGACCCTCACCACCTTCCAGACCTCGTCGCCCGCGGTGACGTCGGGCACGGCGGGCGCTGCGGGCGCCGGCGCGTCGAGCTCGAGCCACCCAGCCCGCTCGCCCTGCTCGACGATGGCGGCGAACAGAGAGCGAAACGCGGCGCTGGTCTCGCTCACTCGCAACGCGTGCGTCACCGCGCGGCGCTCGCCCATGGCGACACTGGAGCCGGGTGTCGTTCGCCGTAGAGGAGAACCGATTCGCTCTCCGCGACGAACTCCTCCTCGTCGGCGCGCCAGCTCGCGATCCACGCGTCGATGTCGCCGCCGCCCTCGAGCCGGGTCCGGAACTCGTCGCCGCCGGTCAGAAGATCGATGGCGTGACGATCGGAGACGAATTCGTACGGAGCCCGGCGCCACTCGAGCGCCGCCGGCGCGATCTGGTGAATCGCGCGCACCAGCTCCACTCCGGCGCGATACGACGGGAAGACCGCGGCGTCGGTGACCACGATCTCGACGCCGTCACAGACGTTGCGCGCGTGCTTCTGGAACTGCGGGCGAAAGCGCACCGGCAGATAGACCACACCAGGGATGCCGCGATCGTTCATCGCTCGCGCCAGCTCCGCGCCGGGAAGCCCGGGGGAGCCGATCAGCTCGAACGGCCGCGTGGTGCCGCGGCCTTCGGAGATCTCGGTCGCTTCGATCAGGACCGAGCCGGGGAACACGATCGCGCCTCCGAGCGTCGGCAGGTTCGGGGACGGCGTGCGCCAGCGCCAGCCGGGGCCGGCGGCGGGCGGAGGCTCGCGTTGCCACCCCAGGAGCTCGACCACTCGAAGCCCAGCGTCGTCCCAACGTCGTCGCTTGCCCTCGAGTCGTAGCAGCTCACCCAGCGTGAGGCCGTGGCGCATCGGCAATCGGAAGGCGCTCACGAAGGACTCGTACCCTTCGCGGCGCAGGTTGCCCTCCACCTGCTCGCCGCCGAGCGGGTTAGGCCGATCGAGCAGCCACACTTCGACTCCGGCCGCGATCGCCGCCTGCGCCGTCCACACCGCGGTGGCGGCATAGGTGTAGACGCGGTTGCCGATGTCCTGCAGGTCGATCAGCAGCAGGTCGAGGCCGGCGAAGGCGTCCGCCGAGGGCTGGAGCGACGCTTCACTCGAGCCGTAGAGCGACACCGTCTCGACCCCGAAGAAGGGATCGCGCTCGTGCTCCGACGCGATCATGTCCTGCTCGACCGCCCAGAACCCGTGCTCGGGGGAGAACAACCGCAGTGGCGCTCCGGCGGCGGTGGTCAGCGCCTCGACGATCGATCGCGGCGGACTCGATGTGGCGGCAGCGGCGTGCGCGAGGACGCCGTAGCGACGACCGGCGAGCATCGCCGGATCTCTAGCCAGGCGATCGAGGCCGGTGACGATCACCGGCCGTTCCTCGCGTTCCGGACGCGCTTCCACTCGCCGCTCTTGCCGCCGCTCTTGGTCTCGAGTCGCAGATCGGTGACGACCGCGCCGCGCTCCACCGCCTTGACCATGTCGTAGAGGGCGAGCGCGGCCCCCGCGCACGCCACCAGCGCCTCCATCTCGGCGCCGGTACGTCCGGTGACGACGATGCGGCTGCGCACCGATGCCCCGTAGGGAGCGATCTCGATCGACACGTCGACATGGTCGAGCGGAAGGGGATGCGCGAGCGGCACCAGCTCGCCGGTCCGCTTCGCCGCCTGGATGCCGGCGAGTCGCGCCACCGCGATCGCGTCGCCCTTCGGCAGCTCGCGCAACCGCGTTGCGGTCTCGCGCGTGAGCAGCACGCGGCACGAAGCCTCGGCGACCCGGCGGGTGACCGCCTTGGCCGAGACGTCGACCATCGCGGCGCGTCCCGACGGGTCGATATGCGTGAGCTTGGTCGTGGAGGTGCGTCGTGCCATGCGATTGCGGGACGTTATGCTAGCAGCGCGTGGCGAAGCTCATTGTCGCCCCGCGCTGCTAGCTGATCACTCTGGGCGATTCCGATCCGGAGGACCGGATCGGTCGCCGGCCCAGTAGCAACGCTCTCCGGCGTTTTCCTCTTCGCATGCGCCTCGCCGCCGTCGTCCCGACCCTCGACGAGGAGGTATCGCTCGGGCGAACGCTCGCGTGCGCGCGCGAAGCCTGTGACCTCGTCGTGATCGCCGACGGCGGCAGCTCCGACGCCACTTCCATCATCGCGCTCGACGCGGGCGCGCAATGGGTCGAGTCGAACGCCGGTCGCGGGGGGCAGCTCAATACCGGAGCGCGCGCCGCGCTCGACCACGGCGCCGACGTGCTGCTGTTCCTGCACGCCGACACCGCGCTTCCCGCCGGCGCGCGAGCGCTGATCGAGCGCGCGGTGGCGGGGGGTGCCGCCGGCGGCGGGTTCGAGGTCCGCTTCGACGACCCGCGTTGGATCTTCGCTCTGGGCTCGCGCATCGTGAACCTGCGCACGCGGCTCCTGCGAGCGCCGCTCGGCGACCAGGGGCAGTTCGTCACGCGCGAGGCCTTTCTCGCGCTCGGCGGCTTTCGCGAGTGGCCGATCCTCGAGGACCTCGACTTGATGCGCAGGTTGAGGAAGCACGGCCGCGTCGAGGTGCTGAGGGCGCCGGCGACGACGGCGGCGCGGCGCTTCGTCGAGGGCGGCATCACTCGCACGATCGCGATCAACTGGTCGATCTGGGCGCTCTATCTGGCCGGGGTACCTCCGGCGCGGCTGGCACGCCTCTATCCGCCGCGATCGCGAAGCCGCCACCTGAGGTGACAGGATACGAATTGCCAAGAGAACAATCGCAGTCTGTAGCCGTTCCAGCAATTCGTTTCCTGTCACCTCCTAAAGCACAAAACCCTGCAACTCGCTAGGAGTCGCAGGGTCTTGATCGCCACCGGCCACAGCCCTCTCGGCGGCCGATGTGCTCCTCGCACCAGCGCTAGTTGAGAGTGTCCTTGAGGTCCTTGCCCATCTTGAAGCGGACGCTCTTCGACGCCGCGATGTGGATGGTTGCGCCCGTCGCTGGGTTACGGCCCTGGCGAGCGTTGCGCTTCGACACCGAGAAGCTCCCGAAGCCGGGGACCTGCACTCGCTCACCCTTCTTGAGTGACTTGGTGATCGAGTTGATGAAGACTTCGAACGCCTTGGTCGCCTGAGCCTTCGTCACCTCTGCTTTGGCCGCAATCTCATCCACGATATCCGCTTTTCCAGCCATTCGACTCCTCCTTGAAAATTCACTACCGGGTGGGGGGCGTTCCTGAGAGGAAGATACGGAATGTGCGGCACGCTGTCAACGATCGGCCCAATTAATTCGCGGTCTGGCGTGTCATGACCGTGGTGGTGAAGCCGTCGTGGTCACCGTCGGTCCATACCCTCCACATGCCCGGGGCGAAGACGTTGCGCGCCGCCGCGCCGCCCAGCGCGCCGTCGAGTGGAAC
>DATAFT010000444.1:0-3124 GCA_036257295.1 Thermoanaerobaculia bacterium | reverse complement strand
TCTCGAGCACCAGCAGCTTCCCGCGTTCGCCAGCGTCTCGCTCGGCGACGCGCAGATGTTACTGAGCGGCGCACAGGCGTCGGGATCCCGACCGATGCCGAACGGCCAGCGACAGGACCCGGGCGGATGGAACCGAGTGGTGCTTCGGGTCGACGATCTTCCGAAGTTCATCGGTGCGCTGAAGCAGGCAGGACTCCATTTTCGGAACGAGATGGAAACCGGACCAGGAGGCCGGCAGATCCAGGTCGAGGATCCCGACGGAAACCCGATCGAGTTGTTCGAACCGGCGGCGGCTACTCGAAAGTGAGCTCGAAGCCGGTGGGTTCGAGGTAGCCGGACTCGAGCTCGAGATCCGCCGCAGTGAGCGGGTGCTCCGCCAACCATCCGGACTTGAAGCGAAGGTGAAGCGAGCGCTTCCCTTCCTCGATCGTGAGCTTGGGCGACGGCGCGGCGGGATCGCGGCTGCGGTTGAGCGCGACCGCGATACGGAGCAGCACGGCGAGCCGCAGCCACGCACGCGGTTGGTCCTCGAACAGCTCGACCGGGATCTTGCGCCGGTGCGCTCTCACCAGCGTCGCCACCAGAGCTTGCTCGGCCAGCGAAAAGCCGGGCAGATCGGCGTTCTCGATCACGTAGGCGCCATGCTTGTGGAAGTGGCCGTGCGCGATGTCGAGACCGATCTCGTGCAGCTGCGCCGCCCACTGCAGAGCGCGGCCCCAGCTCTCGTCCTCGACCTTCCAGGCGGCCGCTACTTGCTCGAGCAGACGCCTCGCGGTGGCATCGACCCGCTCGGCCTGCTCGCGATCGACGTGGTAGCGCTCCATGACTCCCTGGACGGTCCGCGTCCGCGTGTCCTCGTCGTGAATGCGGCCGAGCAGGTCGTAGAGCACGCCCTCGCGCAACCCGCCTTCCGATACCGCCATCCGCTCGATCTCGAGCGCTTCGAAGGCCGCGGCGAGTATGGCCAGCCCGCCGGCGAACACCGGCGCCCGCTCAGGGCTCATGCCGATCGATTCGAGGCCGGCCACGTAGCGGACTTCGAGCAGCCGGTCGCGCAGCATGGCGAGCGCCGGGGCGGTGATGTCGTCATCGCTCCATCCGCCGTCCCGGACCAGCTTGCCCACCGTGCGCGCCGTGCCCGAGGATCCCGCCGCGCGCTGCCAGCCGAGCCGCCGGAAGCGCCGGGTGATGGGCTCGAGCTCCTGATGGGCGGCGAGCGTGGCCTTGCGCCACGCGTCCTTGCTCACCTCTCCTCGTGGGAAGTACTGGGCGCTCAGACCCGCGCAGCCGATGTACAGGCTCTCCATGGCGATCGGTCGGGAGCGCTCGCCGACGATGATCTCGGTCGACCCGCCGCCGATGTCGACCACCAGGCGGCGTCCCTCCTCGTCGCCGAGGGCGCGCGCGACGCCGAGATACGTGAGACGCGCCTCCTCGATGCCGGAGATGACCTCGATCGAGTGACCGAGCGCCTCCTCCGCCTCTGTGACGAAAGAAGCCCGGTTGCGGGCGCGCCGCAAAGTGTTGGTGCCCACCGCGCGTACGCTGGCGGCGGGGAGGCCGCGCAGCCGCTGGCCGAAGCGACGCAGACACTCGACCGCGCGCTGCCGCGCGTCGGCGTCGAGCCGGCTCTTCGAGTCGAGACCGGAAGCCAGCAGCACCATCTCGCGATCCCGATCGAGCATCGCGATCTGGTCGCCGACCACCCGGGCCAGCAGCATGTGAAAGCTGTTGGAGCCGAGGTCGACAGCGGCGATCGGACCCGCAGCGCCGTGATTGGCTCGTCCGGCGGCGCTTGGGGTCACCGGCTGTCCTCTGCTAGCGTCGGGGTTCGGTCAACTGGACCGGGGGGATGACGGTTATGGTCGAGATTGAACGGAGGCGCGGGCGGAGTATAACCACCCGAACGACGCCGATGCCGCGATCGCGGTCGATCGCGCGCGCGAAAGCGGAGCCTGCCGTCTCGCGCGCCGACGTCTCGCGTGCGGACGTTTCGAACCATCCACCGCCGCTCAAGAACGACGGCGCCACCAGCGACCCGGCCCCCCAGCGCTACCGATTCACGCCGCCCACTCTCGACCCCGCAACTCCCGCCCGCGCCGCATCGACGATCCTCCTCGCTTCCCTGGGGGATGCCGTGCGCGCGACCGTCGAGCAGATCGTCCGCGGCGACGAACCCGAGGCGGTGCACGATCTCCGCCTCGCGCTGCGACGCACCCGCTGCCTGCTCGGTCCGCTGCGCGGCGTCTTCACGCGCACCGAGGCCGCGCGCTTGCGCACCGGTTTGCGGTGGCTCGGAGAGTTGTCCGGTCCGCCCCGCGATCTCGAGCTGCTGGTCGAACGACTGGAAGCGACCCGCGAAGAGTTGCCCGAGCCGGATCGCGAAGCGATCGCCGTTCTCCTCTCCATGGTCTGCCGTGACCGCGATCAGGCGAGGCGAGCGTTGCTCAAGGGCCTGGCCTCCGCTCGCTACGGTCGACTCGGGGACGCCTGGGCGCGCCTCGCCTCGTCGTTCCTTCGGCCGTCGCGCGAGAACGGGAGCACGAGACTCCCCCGTCAACGGCCTGCCGCGCCGGCCGCCGACCAGCCGATCGCAACGGTGGCGGCGGAGGCGATCGTTCGCGCCTGGCGCCGTCTGCTCCGTCATGGCAAGAAGTTGTCGGACTCGAGCGCCGCCGAGGACTTTCACGAGGTTCGGATCGATGGCAAGAAGCTGCGCTACCTGCTCGAGCTGTTCCGATCGGTGTATCCCGCGGTCGATCTCGCCCCCACCATCGAAAACCTGAAGTCGCTGCAGAACTGCCTGGGTGACTTCAACGACGCTCAGGTCCAGGAAGAGCTGCTGCGCGAGATGGCGCCGCGACTGGCTACCGCCGACGGGGCAACCGCCGAGTCGTTGCTGCTGGTCGGTCGCCTGATCGAACGATCCCACCGCGCCCGCAGGTCGGCACGGCGTCGATTCGAGGATCGGTTCAGCACGCTTGCGGCCAAGGACAACCGCCGCCGCATCCGCTCACTCGCGGGTCACTGATCCGAGCTCCAGGTCGCGAGCCGGTGCCGACTCCGGCGTCTTGGCGGGTACGTTCACCGGCAGGACGACCCGAAAGAGCGAGCCGCGGTCGAC
>DATAFT010000298.1:0-6844 GCA_036257295.1 Thermoanaerobaculia bacterium | reverse complement strand
CGCGCCACCAGCTCGATGCCCGACGACATGGCCACCGGGCCGGCCGTGCGCGCCAGCACTTCGACCTGATAAACCGGTTCGGTCGCTCGGCCTTCTTCGCGCATCAGGCGCTCGGCGCGGGAGAAGACCTCGAGCGGACCGGTGACGTCGAGGATCTGGCCGCCGGCGAAGGTGAGGGCGGCGACGCGATGAGGCCGCGCGCCAGCGGGCGCCAGCCGGCGCGCGGGTGGGTCGGAAGGTGGCCGCATACGGGCATGCTGCCACGGGCCGGGCTTGGCAGAAATGACAGCTTTGTGTCAGTTCCTGCCAACCGCCGCGGGGCCCGGATCGCCGACTTCGAGGGCCGGCGCGGCCGCTGGCGCGGCGTCCTTCTCGTCGCGCGGGGCGCCCCTAGCCCGGGGTGCCGCGCTCACCGCCGCCACCGCCACTGGCACGTCGCGCAGTACCGCGCGCCCGAAGAGCAGCGCGCCGGCAACGACCAGCACCCCGCCGGCGGCGAGCACCGTCGCCTCACCCAGCCGGTCGGCGAGCGCTCCCCAGATCAGTCCGGAGAGCGGGAAGACGCCGAGGAAGAGCGTGGTGTGCAGCGACATCACCCGGCCACGCAGATGGCCGGGCGCGAGCGTCTGCAGCAACGTATTGGTGGTCGCCATCTGCACGATGAAGCAGCCGCCGAGCGGAACCAGTACGAGCAGGGCCATGGGAAGCGAGGTAGCGCGCGACAGCGCGACCATGAGCACCCCGAACGCGACGCCCGCTACCACCAACCAGCGCTCGAGTCCGGCGACGCGCGAGCGCACCGCGATCGCGAAGGCGGCGACCATGGCGCCCAAGCCCACCGCGGCCTGGAGCGACGAGAAGGTGTGGGGTCCGCCGCCGAGCTGACGGCTGGCAAACGAAGCGAGCAGCACCGAGTACGGCATGCCGACCACGGCGAAGAACCCGAGCCCGCCGAGGAGGGCCTTGAGCGCGGGATCGCGCCGGACGTACGCGAGTCCTTCGAGGATGTCGGCGAGCAGCGACGACTTGGCTGCGGTTCTCGCGGGCGGGCGTGGCAAGGTCATCGCGACCAGGGCGGCCAGGATCGCGAGGTAGGAGACCGCGTTGGCGATGAAGCACCAGCCCTCGCCGACGAACGGGATCATGGCGCCGGCGATGGCCGGACCGATCAAGCGGGCGCCGTTGAACAGCGCCGAGTTCATCCCGATCGCGCTGGCGAGGTCCTCGGCGGAGACGATGTCGGGGATGAACGCCTGCCGGGTGGGGATCTCGAACGACCGCACCACTCCGGTGAAGAAAGCGAAGACGATCACTTGCCAGGGCGTGATCCAACCCGCGATGGTGAAGATCCCGAGCGCCGCCGCGGGAATCACCGAAAGGACCTGCGCCACCACCAGGATGCGGCGCCGGTCGAACCGGTCGGCCATGGCGCCGGCGATGGGTCCGAGGACGAGACCGGGCCCCTGCCAGGCGAAGGTGAGGAACGCCACCCACGCCGCAGCCTGAGTCAATCTATACATGAGCCAGGACATCGCGGTGAGCTGGAGCCACATGCCGATCAGGGATCCGGCTTGTCCACCGAAGAACAGACGATAGTTGCGAGATTCGAAGGCGCGGAAGACGGGCACGTTCCGATTATGGCGGTTCCGCGAATCCCTGACGATCCCCTGACGTTCAACGTGTCTACTAACCCGCGTCGCCCCGCTTGGGCGCCCCTACGCCGCACGAGGACGCGGGGTGGGGGTCACGAGGGATGGGTCGTCAAGGGAGTCGAAGGAGACTCCTGAGCCGGTTGGAAGGGGGCATCCCGCCAACCAAGGTCGAGGCGACACAGACCACCGAGGAGCGGCGAGTTGCTCTCCTCGTCGCTCCTCGGTGGTGTCCTCCAGACAAGATCCCGGTAGTCCCACTCCGGGATGCCTGCCAAGCCGGGAGCTCACGCTCCCGGCTCTTTTTTTCCGCTCGACGGAAGAAATTGGTGACAGGTTACTTTTTCGAGAAAAAGTAACCTGTCACCAATTAGCGGAAGGCGGCGACGACGGTCTTGACCGCTTCGTCGTAACGGGCGAACGCGCGCTGCACGCGGCCGGGATCGGCGAGATCGCCGGCGCGGTCGATCTCGGCCGCGCTCTGGAGCGTTCGCGCGACCGCCTGGCGCACCAGGCCCTGGTCGCGCGCAGGGAGTCCCTCGAGCTTGTCGAGCAGCGCTTCGGCGAGGTCGATCGCGTCGAAAGCGGGGATGTGGAGCGCCAACCAGTCGCGACGCTCGATCAGGTCGCGCAGTAGCTGGGTGCGGAGCTCGAGCTCCGCGACCACGGCGCCGGCCGCCTCGGGCACGATCAGCGGTGGCCGTTGATGACTGTGGGGGCCGAGCGACGCGTAGCGCGCGAGCTCGACCTGGGTCAGCTCGCGTGACGGCTCCTCGAAGTAGAAGTCGAAGCGTGACGTCTCGCCGGCGAGCCAGACCGAGGCGAAGAACTCGGCGGGCATGGTCTCGGGGATGCGCGCCCGCAGGAACTGCGCGCCCGGCTCCGCCAGCTCCAGCGGATACGACGTTTCGCTCCACTCGTTCTTGGCCTTGTCGAACGTCTCGAAGACCACGACGCCCGCGAAGTTTCGCGGATCGAGCGGCCTCTTGTAGTCGTCGTAGACGTAGAGGTCGAACTCGCCGGGGCGCGGCAGCGCGCCCTCGAGGTGGTGATAGCTGTTGGCGGCCATGAAGAACTGACCGCCGTGGAGCGGACTGTGGTCCATGTGCGCGGCGGCGCGGGGGTCGATCGAAGGCGGGGTCGAGGAGACGCCCTTGGGCAGCAGCGCCACCGCGCCCTCGATGTCGGCGCCGACCAGCATGCCTCCCTGCGACTGCGGTGACGCGGCGACCTGCGGCGGCGGCAGCACCAGATGATCGTCGAGCGCGTAGCCCACCTCGAGATCGAACGGCCGGCCGGCGGCGCCATCCACGCCGGATCGTGAGCTGCCCGACAGCACCAGACGCGATCCCGCCGGAGCGATCAGCGGCTCGCGAAGGTGGAAGCTGGCAGGCCACTTCGCGTCGTAGTCGTCGATCAGCAGCAGCTCCTGAGTGTGGCCGTCCGGATAGACGAGCGCAACGTCCACGTCCTCGACCGCGGCACCGAAGTTGGGCTGCAGCGACACCAACCGCACCGTCTCTTCGAAGTCGAGGAGCGCGAGCGGCGGCGGATCGCCGCTGGCGCGCCGGCGGCGCGCCTCGTCCTTGAGCCACTTGCGGCCGGCGGCGGTGACGGCGCCGTCGTTGCCGCGCAGCTCGCGCGCGAGCAGGATGAGGTCGACCTGGTCGGGTGCGCGGGCGAGGAAGAGTCCCAGCTTCGAAAGATCCTCGACGGCTCCACCGCCGTCATCCTCGACCCGCCGGTACTCGATCTCGAGCCGGACGGTCGACCCCTGGCGCAGTCGATGGCCCATTCCATCGGGGGCGAGCACCGGCGCGTCGCCGCGCACCCACTGGCCGAGGAAGTGCTCGCCGTGCGGCAGCTCGTACCAGCGCGTGGGCGGCTTGTCGGTCTCCGCCCGGAACGGATCGTAGGGAACCTGGATCTCGACTTCGAGCTTTTCGGGCGGCGCCGATGGCGGATCGACGATCCACGCCGCCATGCGGTAGACCACGCGCGGGTTCTGCGGGCGGAACTCGAAGCCGGTCACCCAGGTGTCGGCGTCGACTTCGATCGGGAGCTCGAACGTGCGCGACTCTTCGCTGTCTCCCTCCGCCACAACCACCGGCTCCGGCGGCGCCGCGATGCGATCGGGCTCGCCGAGCTGCCAGGCGTCGGCCTCGAACTCTGGAGGCGGCGGCAGATTCCGGCGCGGGCCCTGAGGCGCGCCGCCGCGGATCCAGCCGATCACGGTGTCGAGCTCGGCCTTGGTCAGACGCCGCGTGTTGCCGAACGCGTCGAAGCGCGGATCGGCCTGCCACGGCGGCATGCGTCCGGTGAGCAGCTCCTCCTCGATCGCCGCCGCCCAAGCGCGTGCGCCCGGCGCGCTGTCGGTGCCGTAGGTGCGCAGATCGACGTAGCTCGGTGCCGGCCCGCCCGGGCTGTGACAGACCATGCAGTGGCGGCGCAGGATCGGCCGCACGTCCTCGCTCCAGTTCAGATCGGTGGTGATGCGCACGTGTGCGCGCGCGGGCGGTGCCGACACCAGCACGGCGAGCGCGCCCGCGATCGCCGCCGTCCGAACCAACGACGCCCACCCGGCGATGCTCCGACCTCTCACGACTCACCTCGTAGTCCGTCGATGCTCTGTTCCCAGCGATCGCCGTCGAACGGCTGCACGCTGACGCCGCGGATGGTTGCCGCGTCGAGGCAGCGCACGTTGACGCTCCAACCATCGGGATGGGAACGGGGGACGTAGAACGACTTGACGCCGCACACCGCGCAGAAGAGATGCCGCGCGGTGCCGGTGTTGAACCGGTACTCGGTGAGCGCGTCGCCGCCGGCGAGCAGACGGAAGCGGTCGGCCTCGACGATGAGGTGAAGGTAGCCGGAGCGGCGGCACATCGAGCAGTTGCAGTCCACCGCCTCGATGTCGGCGGGCGCGTCGACCTCGAATCTCACGCGCCCGCAGTGGCAGCCGCCGCGGTGGGTCACCAGACCTGCCTCGGAAGTCATGGCGCGAGCGCCTTCCGGAGATAGACCTCGCGATGACCGATCGGATCGTCCTCGATCACCGCGAACACCTCGAACCCGCGCTTTCGGTAGAAGTCGGGCGCCTGGAAGCTGTGGCTGGCGAGGACCACCTGCCGGCAGCCGCGTCGCTTCGCCTCGAGCTCGGCGGCATCGAGGAGGCGGGTGCCCATGCCCCGACCGCGCAGGTCCTCGCGCACCCAGACGTCGCGCACCTTGCAGCAGGCGCCCCAGGTCGTTCCAGACAGTCCCGCCACCACCTCGCCGCTGTCGTCGCGCACCAGAACACCCAGCCAGCGTCCGTCGTCGATTCCGGTCGCGGCCACGTTGTACTCGTAGATGCGGTCCTCGAGGAAGGCGAGCTGGTCGGGCGCAAGGTCGTCCGTGACCACGAGATTCAGGGGTGCTGAACCTTCCTCACGCCCGACGCTCATCGAGGCACCACCCCCACCAAGCGCAGCGGACCTCCGGTCCCCTTCGCGATCTTCATCGGCAACGCGATGGTCCAGGCGCCGGTCGCCGGCAGCTCGCCGAGACCGGCCACGTTCTCGAAGCCGACCACGTTGGCGGCGGTGGCGACCCGGTGCACGATGAAGTCCTTCGACGGTCCGTAGTCGATCGACGCGGTATCGATGCCGAGCGCCGCCACCTTGCGCTGCTCGACCAGCAGGCGCGCCGCGTCTTCGCCGAAGGAGGGGAAATGCAGGTGAGTGGCATCGTTGGGGGTGTCGTCGCCGAGATAGCTCTTGCGATCGGGCCAGCGGGTCTCCCAACCGGTGCGCAGGTAGACGGCGGCACCGGCGGGGACTTGGCCGTGCTCGCCCTCCCAGGCTGTGACGTCGGCCGCCGTCAATCGGTAGTCGGGGTCGGTCGCGGTCTTGGCGGTGACGTCGATCACCACGGCGGGCGTGATCAACCGATCGAGCGGGACCTGGTCCGCCGTCCAACCGTGCTCGGCGAAATGGATCGGCGCGTCGAGATGAGTGCCGCCGTGCTCGGGCGCCGAGAACGAGTTCGACGAGTAGAAGTAGCCGCCCTCGGTCATCCCGGAGCTGTCCTGGCGCAGCACGAACCCCTCACCCGCCGTGGGCCAGTACGGAGCGTCGGCGGTGAAGGCGTGCGTCATGTCGACCAGTCGATGACGCTCGAGGTCGATCGGGGGGCCCGCCTCGGCCGGCGCCGACGCACGAGCGTCGGCCTCGGAGGAAGCGGCTGCGTCGGTGGCGGTCCCGCTTGGCGCGGCACATGCGCAGGCGAGCGCCGCTGTCGAGAGCAGCGAGCACGCGGCGGTCCACCATCTCGGCGACGGGGACGTGGATGAAGCGGGCTGCTGCATGGAGTGCCTCCCTTCGAGCAGTAGGAATTCTACTCGGCCAGATCGCTCCACCCCTCTGCTACAGTCGCGGCGCTCCAGCGCCGGCATGACCACCGTCGAGCACAAGCGTGGCAACGTGCTGGTGCGCGCCGCTCTCGCTCTCTTCCTTTTCAAGATCTTCGTGCTCGCGCTGTCCCTGGCGACGAGATCTCTCCTGCCCGAGTACTTCAACGAGAACGCCTACTACGGAAACTTCCACTGGCCGCGGCAGCAGGCGCCGACCCAGGCGACTCGGCTCGCCACCTGGGACGCGCAGCACTACCTGTTCCTGGCCACCGAGGGGTATCACGCGGGTCAGCGCTCGATCACGTTCTTTCCTCTCTTCCCGTGGTTGATCCGCCTGACAGCGGCGCTCCCCGGGATCGGTCCCCTGGGAGCCGCGCTCCTCATCGCCAACGCGCTCTCGGTCGCGGCGGTGCTCCTGCTCCACCAGCTCATCGAGCACCGACACCCAGGAACCGCCGCCGACTCGCTTCTACTCCTGCTCGCATTCCCAGGCGCTCTCTTTTTCCATTTTCCGTATACCGAGAGCCTGTTCCTCTTCCTCGCCGTCGCCGTGGCTTGGGCGGTGGCACGAGAACGGTGGCTGCTCGCGGCCGTCCCCGCGTTCCTGATTCCGCTCACACGACCCAACGGCGTCCTGATCGGCCTGCTGCTCTTGTATGCGGCGGTCGCCCATTGGCGACGAGAGCGCAGGATCTCGCTGGGACCCATGATCGCTCTCGCCGCCCCCGCCCTCGGCTTCGGCGCGTACCTGCTGTTCATGCTCGCCGCCACCGGCAATGCCCTTGCAGGGCTCGACATGCAG
>DATAFT010000378.1:0-6357 GCA_036257295.1 Thermoanaerobaculia bacterium | reverse complement strand
GCCAGCTCCTCGGTCGACGGCACCACCAGCGCGGTGAGATAGGGATAGTTGTCGCCGACGACGATGGCTTGCGCCAGGACTCCGCTCGCGGTCAGGAGCTGCTCGATCGGCTGCGGCGCGATGTTCTTGCCGCCCGACGTCACGATCAGGTCCTTCTTGCGGTCGGTGATGCGCAGGAAGCCGTCGGCGTCGATGCGGCCGACGTCGCCGGTGTGAAACCAGCCGTCCGGGTCGATCGCGAGAGCGGTCGCTTCGGGCTGGTTCCAGTAGCCGCGCATGACGCCTGGGCTCTTGGCCAGGATCTCGCCGTCGTCCGCGATCAGGAGCTCGACGCCGGGGATGGGCTTGCCCACCGTGCCGAACCGGGCGGCGCTGGGCCGGTTGACGCAGAGGACCGGCGAGGTCTCCGTGAGGCCGTAGCCTTCGTAGAGATCGATTCCCACGGCGGTGAAGAAGCGGCCGACCTTCTCTGGCAGGGCGGCGCCGCCGGCGATGGCGAACCGCAGGCGCCCGCCGAAGCGGTCCAGGATCTTGCGGAACACCAGCCTAGTCGCGGTCGCGTACTGGACCTTGTAGCGCAGCGGGACCTCGAGTTGGCCGCTGGCGCTGCAACGCTCGCCGAGCTCGACCGCCCAGTCGAAGATGCCCTGCTTGCGCGCCGGCTCCTTGCGCACGTTTTCGAGCACGCGCAGGTAGGCGCGCTCGTAGAGCCGCGGCACCGACGCCAGCACGGTCGGTTTCACCTCCAGCAGCGCGCGCGGCGCCTGCTCGATCGAGGTCAGGTACTGGATGGTCAGACCCTTGTAGAGGAACAGATAGTCCACGATCCGTTGGAACACGTGCGACAGCGGCAGGAAGGACAGCGTGTTGTCCTCGGGCCCGATCGGGAAGAGCTCGGAGCAGGCCAGGCAGTTCGAGACCAGGTTGCGCTGCGTGAGCATCACCCCCTTGGGGCGACCGGTGGTACCGCTGGTGTAGATGAGACTCGCCAGGTCGTCGCTCGAGACGCGGCTGCGATAGCCGTCGATGGGATGCTGCGCCGCGGCGGCGGCGCCTTCGCTGCGCAGCGTGTCGAACGCGAGGTCGCTCGAGCCGGCGGTGTCGACGGTGAGATGGACGCCCTCGATCGGCCTGCTCAGGAGCTTGCGCGCGCCCCGCACCGTCTCCGCTTGCTCGCGATCGCGGTAGAAGATGAATCGGCTGCCGCTGTCTTCGAGGATGTACGCCACCTGGTCGGCCGGCAGCGTGATGTAGATCGGCACCAACGCGGCGCCCAGGAAGTGGCAGGCGAAGTCGACCAGGTGCCACTCCGGGCAGTTGGCGGAGAGAAGCGCGATACGGTCGCCCTTGACTACGCCGCGCCGCTCGAGCGCGATCGCCACGTGATGGATGGCGGTCAACCACTCTTCGGCGGTCCACCAGCTCCATTCGTTCCCGCGCTTGCCCGCCACCAGCCGGCGGCCGCGACCCGCGGCGGCGACTTGGAAAGCGAGCTCGGCGAGGGTTGCCGGGCGGGCGGCGCTCAATGGGGCCCTCGCGGTCGCGGACCGAAGAGGGCGCTGCCGATGCGCACGTGGGTGGCGCCCTCTTCGATCGCGATCTCGTAGTCGTCGCTCATGCCGATCGAGAGGAGCCCGCGGAAGCGTTCGAACCCCGGCGCTCGCGCGACGCGGTCGCGCAGCTCGGCCAGCGCGCGAAACCAGGGCCGCGACTGCTCCGGATCATCGCCGGCCGGCGGCACCGCCATGAGCCCGACGACTTCGAGCGCTCGAAGCTCGGCGAGGCGCTCGAGCGCGCGAAGAAGGTCCGGCGGAGCGAACCCGTGCTTGGTGGGCTCAGCGGCGACGTTCACTTCGAGGAAACAGGGGATGGCGCGTCCGGCGCGCGCCGCCTCCTGATCGAGCGCTTCCGCCAGGCGCAGCCGATCGACCGAATGGACAGCGGCGAAGATCGCCACCGCGGCGCGCGCCTTGTTGGTCTGCAGCGGCCCGATGAAGTGCCATTCGATCTCGGGCGACAGGAGGGGGATCTTCGCCTGCGCCTCCTGCACGCGGCTCTCGCCGAACACGGTGACGCCGGCGGCGAGGGCGGCGGCGATCAGCTCGGGTGGCTGCTGCTTGCTGGCGCCGAGCAGCGTCACGGCGCGGGGGTCGCGGCCGGCCCGCCGGGCCGCGGCCTCGATGCGCGACCGGATCTCGGCGACTCGGTGGGCCACGCCCGCCGCGCCCTCATACGCCTCTACCCCGAGCGCTCGCGCCGTCAGGTGTGATCCTCGACGCGCAGGAATCGATGGCAACGCTCGCACTGGACCAGAGCGCCGTTGGTCTTGATCTCGACGATCACCTGCGGTCGCACGCGGTAGTTGCACACCGAGCAGTGCCAGACCACCGGCCCGCGGGCGACCGCCTGCATCTTGGCGACGGTCGACAGCGCGTCGCCGTCGAGGCGCTGGTAGAGCAGCTCGAACTGTCGCAGCAGGTGGATGGGAATGAGCGCCCGCAGCCGGCCGATGTCGCGCTCGACGTCCTGGAGTCTCGCGGCCACCGACGGCCGCTCCTGTTCCCACAGGGCGAGCTGCTCGCGGTAGCGCTGGTCGAGGCTCGCGAAATCGCCGCGCACCTGCTCGAGCTCGCGGCGCGCGACGTCGATCCGCTCGATGACGCCGAGAGCCTCTTCCTCGTGGCCGCCGACCTTCGCCTTGACGGCGTCGATCTCCTTGAGCAGCGCGCCGTACTCGCGCTGCGTCGTCACCCGGTTGATCTGGTCCTGATACTGGCCGAGCTTGAGGTTGGCGTCGGCCGCCGCCGCCTCCGCGATGCGGCGCTCGTGCTCGTCGCTCTCGATCTGCTCCTCGAGCCGGCGCATGGTCTCGACCGCCGTGCGGTGCTGATCGTGGACCTCCCGCATCGAATCGGGAAGGTCTTCAAGCTGTCTGCGTGCCGTGTCCGCCTCTTTGAGCGCAAGCTGCAGCTGAACCAGAGAGTCAAGCTCTCGAGGCATGGATGAGAGTTCCCTCCGAGGGAGGCGGGGCGTCGATCGGCATAGAGCCTGGGCGTGAGTCGACTGCGGGCTCCCGAGTCCCTGGTGGGTCCACCTGGATTCGAACCAGGGACCTGCCGGTTATGAGCCGGTCGCTCTCACCGCTGAGCTATGGACCCTGAGCCGCCAGGCCCGGGGGAGCGGGAGTATAGCACCGGCAAGTTGCGCTTCCGGCGGGCCTCGAGGCCCTGTCGGTGCACTTGTATCATTGCCCGTTCGATGCCGGTCGATCGGTGTCGAACGGCAGGCGATTCGATGAGAAAAGGCGCGTTCTCGACCGGCAGCCTCCTGGTCGCCGCTCTCCTCGGCGGCGTGCCCTTCGCGTTCTCGTGTGCACCGCGTGACCAGGAGGCCGCGGCGGCTGCGCGGGCCGCCGAATGGGCCACGATCGAGCGCGAGCGAGCCGCGCTCGACGGCCTGCGCGCAGAGCTCGCCGCGGCGCGCGAGCAGGATGCGTCCGCGACGCCGGAGCTCGAGACGCGGGTCGGCCACTCGACCGACCGCTTCCTCGAGCGGCTGGTCGCCTTCATCAACCAGCATGCCGGCGCGCGGGAGCCAAACGGCACCGCGAAGGCCGCCCCCGAGCTCGCCGCGGCGATCCGCATGAAGAGCTCCGAAGACCTCCTGCTCGCCCGCGAGTACATCGAGCGCGGCGGCGACTACGCCAAGGCGATCGACATCCTGGCGAGCGCCGAGGTCGTCGATCCCGACAACTCGGAGCTGGTCGCCGCGCGGGCCGAGGCAGAACGTCTTCGGTACATGGACCAGGAGCGGTTCGCACGCGTCGAGAAGGGGATGACCGAAGACGACGTCCGCGCCGAGCTGGGCCAGGTCAAGCAGCAGAACGTCCGTGAGGAGACGGGACAGGTGGTCTGGCTCTATCCCCGAGAGAACGGCGCCGCGGCGGCGGTGTTCTTCCGGGCCGGGCGGGAGGGGGTCCTCGCGGTCGACGACACCAACTTCGAGGCGGTCCCCTCCCCGACCGACGGGCCCCCGGGGTAGCCGCCGGCACTGAATCCGGCGCGATTGACGACCGGGGGGCGGTCTCGGCTATCATAGGAGACCCGCTTTGCCGGGAGGACCGAAGTGTCCGTGCGCTGTCCGCGGCGCCTAAGTAATCAACTCAGGAAAGCGCTAAACAGCACTTTCCTGAGTAAAGTGAGGTGATTCCGCTCATGCCGGTGGTGCACGTTCGAGAAGAAGAAAGCTTCGAGAACGCGCTGCGTCGCTTCAAGAGAAAGTGCGAGAAGGAAGGCATCTTGACCGAGCTCAAGAAGCGCCAGCACTACGAGAAGCCCTCGGTGAAGCGCAAGCGCAAGGCCTTGCAGGCCCGTAAGAAGATGCTCCGCAAGATGGCCGAAGAGCGGCGCACGGGCGTCGGTTAATCGTTCCGGGGGGAGTGAGCCGTGGCGGGCTCACTCCCTTCTTGCCTCGGCCCTCCGTCCGTGGCCGCCGCCGTCAGGCGCGGCTTCGCCCTCATGGCGCTCGGCAACGTCCATCTCACCCCTCAACTGATCCAGGCCGTCCGCGACTCGGTCGACATCCTCGACGTCGCCGCTTCGATCACCAGGCTCGAGAAGCGGGGCAATCGGTACTGGGGCCTCTGCCCTTTCCACAAAGAAAAGACGCCCTCGTTCAGCCTCGATCCGACGCGCGGCCTGTTCTATTGCTTCGGATGCGGAGTCGGCGGCGATGCCATCCGGCTTCACATGCAGTCGAGCGGCGACGACTTCCCCGCCGCGATCGAGGCGCTGGCGCGCGCCAACGGCATCCCGTTGCCGGCGACGGTGCATACCGGCCGCAGCGGCCCCGATCCCGAGGAGATCCTGGGCGCCGCCGCGGACCTCTACCAGGCGGAGCTCTCGCGCTCGCGTCAGGCCACGGAGTACCTCGCCAGCCGGCGCGTCCCCGAGGCGGTGGCGAAGCGTTTTCGGCTCGGCTACGCCCCCGACCGGTTCGACTTCCTCACCGGCGCGCTGCGCAGCCGCTTCCGCGCGCAGGATCTGGAGGCGGCCGGCCTGATCGCGAGCAAGGAGGACAAGAGCCACTCCTGGGACCGCTTCCGCGATCGGCTGATGTTTCCGATCTTCGGCGTGTCGGGCCGCATCGTCGGATTCGGAGGGCGCCTGTTGGGCGTCGACCCCAAGGCCGCCAAGTATCTCAACACTCCGGAGACCGAGCGCTTCCAGAAGCGGAACCTGCTCTACGGGCTCCACCTCGCGCGCGGCTCCGTCCGCGAGCGTGGCGCGCTGCTACTGGTCGAGGGTTACTTCGATCTCCTGGCCGCGGTGGTCAGCGGCGTCGACTGGGTGGCAGCCTCCATGGGGACCGCGCTCACCGCCGATCAGGCGCGGCTCGCCGCCCGCTACGCCGAAGAGGTGATCGTCGCCTACGACGGTGACGAGGCCGGCGAGGAGGCGAGCCGGCGGGCGCTGCCGATCCTGCTGGCCCAGGGTCTCAAGGTGCGCCGCCTACGGCTTCCGGCCGGTGCCGATCCCGACTCGTTCCGGCTGAGCGACGGCGAGGCCGCGCTGCGGGCGCGCATCGAGGAAGCGCCCGACGCCGTCGACCTCGAGATCGATCGCCAGCCGAGCGCGGAACGGGCCGACCCCCACGCTCTGGCCAGGGCGGCGCAGCGGGTCCGCCAGCTCCTCACCAGCGTTCCCGACCAGGTGGCGCGCTTCGGCTACTCGCGCCGGGCGGCAACGCGGTTGGGCATCCCTCACGAGCTGCTGTGGAAGACCGCGGCGGGGCCGGAGGCTGGAGGGCGCGGGACGGGGCGACTGGTCGGCTCCGCCGGCGGCGCGATCGCGGCCGGATCCGGACCGAGCCGGCCGCCCGCCGGTCAGGGGCCGGGCCGGCCGGCGGCCGCGCCGCGGCAGGTCTCCAGCCTCGAGGAGCGCGTTCTGCAGCTTCTTCTGTCCGGGGAGGTCCCTATTCCGGGGGCCTCGGAGCTGCCCGCCCCCGAGGTGTTCCTGGATCCGGTGTGCGGGAATATTTTCAAGAAGTTTCTAGCTATTCACGCAGAGGTTGGCGGGGTACCTGAAGCTCGGGTCGTGCTCGAAGGGCTCGGGGAGAGCCCCGAGATGCTTGACCGAGCGGCCAAGATTCTGGTAGAAACGTCCTCTTGTTCGGAGGCGGTCGAAGAGCTCGGGTACTCGCTTCGCGAACTGACCAGGCGGTGGCAGCGAGATCGATTGCGTAAGCTTGCGCTGGACATCGGCGAGGCACAGCGCAGGGGTGATCTCGTCCGCCTGGATATCCTCATTCAAGAGAAGAACTCCCTCACCAGGGCCCTGCATGAACTCGAGGCCTAGC
>DATAFT010000288.1:0-3578 GCA_036257295.1 Thermoanaerobaculia bacterium | reverse complement strand
GCGCCGGCGGCGAGTGACTGCGCGGCGCCCGCCCACGACTGCCCGGCGAGGCCGGACTGCCAGGCCTCCCAAGCTCGCCAGAAGCCGTAGCCGATCCGCCCGGTGACGGCGACCAGGATCAGCAGAACCAGCCACCGATTGGGAGTGAAGTGCAGGACCTGGTCGCCTCGCTCCCATCTCGTCAGCCACAGACCGACGAAGCCGAGCAGCGCGCCCAGCGCCCAACCCATCAGGCTGTAAGCGAACGCGTGCGGCGCCCAGATGTTGGTCACCGCGGCGCCGAGGACGAACAGCAGCGTCGACAGGCCGATACCCACGACGTTCGCCGTCGCCAGCCATCCCCGAGCTCGCTGTCGCGAGGTGCCGACCCGGTAGCGCTGGACCAGGGTGATCGGGATCAGCGCGATGCCGAGGAGGATGACCAGCACGAGGACCGCGACGGCGATGAGGATCGGCACGCGTCAAGAGTACGCGTCGGCGGTCGGACTCCCAAGTGCTCAGCGCGGCGACACCACCTCGCACCCGAGTTGAATTGCTCCCTGGAGCACGTGCGCGTCGTAGGCCACGAAGGCGTCGAGGAGCGGCAGGGTGAGCGCGGTGGCGAGGTGAATGGCGTCGAGCGGAGGCACCGCTATCGGGTCGACGCGCGCTGCGTTCGCCAGTACTTCGTCGTCGACGGGGACGAGGGCGACTCGCTCCAGGACGCGCTCGGCGCGATCGAGGAGGTCCACCGATCGAGGCATCCGGCGCACGGCGCGCAGGACCTCGACGCGAGCGATCGCGCTCGACACCCGTTCGGCGTGCGACTCGAGGAAGCGAAGAAGGGCAGCCGATTCGGGCTGGCGGACGACGAGCTTCAGCAGCGCCGACGAGTCGAGGTAGATCACTTGGAGCGTCCGCCGGCGCGGGTCGGGAGCCCCAGGTCGAGGAGGTCGCCGGCGGGCGTTGTGGCGCGGCCGGAGGCGATGAGCTTCTGCAGCGGGGTGGCCGCGCGAGGCAGCGGGATCAGCAGCGCGACCGGCTGGCCGCGGTCGGTGACCTCGAAGCTCTTGCCGCGCTCGATCTCGCGCAGGTAGACGCTCAGGTTCTGACGCAGCTCGCGGACGCCGACGCGGCCTGTCGTCTCCATGACGCACACGGTAGCACTTCGATGAGAGGCTGGCGCGCATAGAATCGCGCGACTCCGAGGAGAACGACATTGATTCGACGAACCCGCCTTGGCCCGCTCCTCTTCGCGCTGCTCGCTGCCAGCTCTGCCGCGCTGGCCCAGTCGGCCGCCGGCACGCCGGCGAGTTTCACCTCGGCCCAGGCGGCGGCGGGGAAGGTGGCGTACGGTCTGCACTGCGCCTCCTGCCATGGCGCCGATCTCGAGGGTGTCGAGCTCGCGCCCGCGCTCGCCGGGGAGCGCTTCGCGCTGGAGTGGGCGGGCAAGGGCGCCGGGGATCTCTTCACGCACGTGCGCCGAATGCCGATGCCGCCGATCGGCAAGCCCGGGAGCCTTTCGGCCCCGACCTACGCCGACATCCTCGCCTTCCTGCTGCAGGCGAACGGTGTCGCGGCGGGTGAGACCGCGCTCCCCAGCAACACCGTGCTTCTCGCCGATCTCGTGATCCCGCGAACGCGCAGCTCGTTACCGGCGTCGGTGGCGCCGGCGTCGAGCGGCGCATCGCCGCGGGTCTCGTTGAAGGACCTCCCACCGGTGACGGACGACACGCTGCGCGCCCCCCGACCCGAGGACTGGCCGATCTGGCGGCGCACCTACGACAGCGCGGGATGGAGCCCGCTGCGCGAGATCGATCGCGACAACGTCGGCAAGCTCGAGCTCGCCTGGCGCGCGCCGCTCGGCGCCGGCGAGAACATGGCTTCGCCGCTGGTGTACGGCGGCGTCATGTATCTGCACACGTTCCCCGACACCACGATCGCGGTCGACGCGTCGAACGGGACGGTGCTGTGGAGCCATCGCTACGAGCCGAAGACGAAGTCGAGCAAGAAGATGGGCATCGCGCTCCACGGTGACCGGGTGTTCGTGCCCACCTCGGATCTGCACCTGCTGGCGCTCGACGCCAGGACCGGCGCCCTGATCTGGGATCACCCGATCGCCGTCGAAGCCGACCGCAGCGAGCTCGTCCAGTTGCGTGGCGGTCCTCTGGTGGCCGGGAACAACGTGATCCAGGGCGTCGAGTCGTTCCGCGTGTCGCAGGGCAGCTTCGTCGTCGCGGTCGACATCGAGAGCGGCCGCGAGTCGTGGCGCTTCTACACCGTGGCGCGGCCCGGCGAGCCGGGTGGCGACACCTGGAACGATCTGCCGCTCGAGAAACGGAACGGCGGCTCGGTGTGGGTGACCGGCAGCTACGATCCGAAGCTGAATCTCGTCTACTTCGGCCCGGCGCCGACCTACGACACCGCGCCGCTGCTCACTCGCGTCGACAAGGAGGGCGTGAGCAACGAGGCGCTCTTCACCAACGCCACCGTCGCTCTGGACGCGAAGACCGGCAAGCTGGCCTGGTACTACCAGCACCTGGCGAACGACCAGTGGGACCTGGACTGGGCCTTCGAGCGTCAGGTCGTAGATCTGCCGGTCGACGGCGTGGTGCGCCGCGTGGTCCTCAACACCGGCAAGCTCGCGATCGTCGAAGCGCTCGACGCCGCCACCGGCGAGTACCTGTTCTCGATCGACCTGGGGCTGCAGAACGTCGTCGCGTCGATCGATCCCGACACCGGTAAGAAGACCATCAATCCCGCCGTGGAGATCGACCTGACCGATCCGCGGCTGATCTGTCCCACCGTCGTGGGCGCGCGGAGCTGGCCGCCGACTTCGTTCGACCCCGAAACGAAGATGTTGTACCTGCCGCTGAGCGAGGGCTGCAACACGTTCGGGCCGGAAGGATTCAAGGGTCTGTTCACGTCGGGCATCGGCTTGAGCATGACGCCGCACCCGGTGAGTAGCGACGGCAACATGGGCCGGCTCCAAGCCGTCAACCTCGCGACCCGGCAGCTGGCCTGGAGCTATCGCGAGCCGACGCCGCTGGTGAGCTCGACGCTCGCGACGGCAGGCGGGCTCGTCTTCGTCGGCGATCTGGAGCCGTCGCTCAAGGCGTTCGACGGCAGGAGCGGCGCGCTGCTGTGGCGCGGCGCGATCGACGACACGCCCGGATCGAGCCTGGTCACCTATGCCGCCGCCGGCAAGCAATACGTCGCGGTCGTAGTCGGGCAGACCAACAACGTGGTCCGCGACTGGTCGCGCATCTACCGAGCCTTCGCGGAAGGCAGAGGCGTGAAGCTCGACCAGCCGCCGAAGGGTGGCGCCGCGATCTGGGCTTTCGCGCTGCCCCGGTAGGGGGCGCTCATGGCGGTGAAACGTCCGTCCGGAGGCGAGCGCCGGCCTGCGCCGCATCGTCGCCCTCGAGCAATCGCGCTCCCTTGAGCATGCCGCGCATGGCGTAGTTGCCCTCGTGGCAGGCGTACTCGAACATGCGCTCGCGCGAGGCGCGCATCGGTATGGCGACGGTGAACGGCTCCGTGAAAGTGGTCGGGTCCTCGACGGTGTACTGATAGAGCAGCCGGCCCTCGCCGACCGG
>DATAFT010000351.1:0-3005 GCA_036257295.1 Thermoanaerobaculia bacterium | reverse complement strand
GGTGCCATGGATGCCGACCGGAACGATCGGCGCCTTGGCCTTGAGCGCCATCAGAAAGCCGCCACGACGAAAAGGTCGGATCCGCCCGTCGAGCGAGCGGGTCTCCTCGGGGAAGATCGCGATCGCCATCCCCTCCTCGAGCGCGTCGAGAGCATGGCGGAAGGCCTCCTTGGCGCGGCTGCGGTCGACGCGGTCGATCGGAACGAAGCCGGCGGCAGCGAGACCCCAACCGAAGAACGGAAGCCGGAACAGGCTGCGCTTCGCCAGGAATCGCACCGGCACCGGAACGGTCGCGAGCAGCGCGGCGATGTCATAGAGGCTCTGGTGATTGGCCATGAACACCACCTGCGGCGGCAACGTCGCCGCGGGACCGCTGGTGCGGACTGTGACTCCGCTCGAGAGCAGCAGCCCGCGCGCCCACGTGCGCGCCACCAGGAACGAGTGACGGCGCCGCGGTGGAATCCACGACGCGACGACCGCCGCCAGGCCCAGAACCGAGCTGCCCACCACCAGATAGAGATTGGCGGTCAGCGTGGCGATCAAGCTGGCGAGCACCGATCGGGCGGCCGGCCGGGCCGCCACCGCGTGCTCGGACGATTGCGACATGGCGACCCATTCTCCTATGTCGCTACCCGCCAGTCCATCGAACCTCGGTTCCATCCGGTCGACCGGCGGCGCGCCGAGCGTCCTGTAAGATCTCGGTGGCTCCCCGCCGCGCGGGCCCGCCCCCGCACCCCAATCTCAACCATGTTGGATCGCATCGTCGCCGTCCTCGCCTACACCGGCGGGCTGGCGACGCTCGCCGGGCGAGCGGTGATCGCGGCGGCGATGCCTCCGTACGAGGTGCGCGCCTGGATTCGCCAGATGGAGCAGCTCGGCGTGCGATCCCTGGCGGTGGCGGCGGTGACCACCATCTTCACCGGGATGGTGCTGGCGCTGCAGACCGCGTACAGCCTGCCGCAGATCGGCGTCAAGTTCTACATCGGCACCGTGGTGTCGAAGTCGCTCACCCGCGAGCTGGGGCCGGTGCTCACCGCGCTCATCGTCGGCGGGCGCATCGGCGCCGGCATGACCGCCGAGATCGGCACCATGAAGGTCACCGAGCAGATCGAGGCGCTGCGGTCGATGGCGGCGGACCCGGTGAAGAAGCTGGTCGGCCCCAAGCTGGTGGCGACGCTGATCATGCTGCCTCTGCTCACTTTGATCGGAGATGCGCTCGGCATCCTGGGCGGGCTCTTCATCGCGATCGCGCAGCTCCAGCTCCCCTTCGGCCTCTACTGGAACGACGTGCTCGACGCGCTCACGCTCGGCGACCTCGCCAGCGGCGTCGGTAAATCGGTGTTCTTCGCTTTCTTCGTCACCATCATCGCCTGCTACAACGGGCTCAACGCCAAGGGCGGCGCCGATGGCGTCGGGCGCGCCACCACCAACACCGTGGTACTGGGGGCGATCACGGTCCTGATCTCTGATTTTTTCCTGACCAAGCTGTTCTATATCCTTGGCGTGGGATGACTCAGGAATGTGCTCGTTTAGCACACTCCTGAGTCTGATTATTTTGGCGCCGAGGACGGCGCGGACCGGCAATGGAGCTGTACCACTGACGGAGCTGTACAGAGTCGAAGACTTGAGCAAGAGCTACGGCTCGCTCAAGGTCCTCGATCGCCTCTCCTTCACGGTGGCGCAGCACGAGTGCTTCGTGATCATGGGTCGCTCGGGCACCGGCAAGTCGGTCACGCTGCGACTGCTCAACGGACTCGAGTCTCCCGACGCCGGTCACATTCTCTTCGACGGGCAGGACATCGCGGGTCTCTCCGAGAAAGAGCTCTACCCGGTGCGCGAGCGGGTGGCGATGCTGTTCCAGTCCGGCGCGCTGTTCGACTCGATGACGGTGTTCGAGAACATCGCGTTTCCGCTGCGCGAGCACACCGATCTCGACGAGGAAGCCATCGCGGCCAAGGTCGCGGAAAAGCTCGAGATCGTGCGGCTCTCCGGGATCGAGGAGAAGATGCCGTCGGACCTCTCGGGCGGCATGCGCAAACGGGTGGCGCTCGCCCGCTCGCTCGCGCTCGATCCCGAAGCGGTGCTCTTCGACGAGCCGACCTCGGGGCTCGATCCGGTCACCTCCGCCACCATCGCCGACCTCATCATGGGCGCGCGCGGTAAGCACGGCGTCACCTCGGTGGTGGTGACCCACGATCTGGCGCTGGCGCGGCGCGTGGGCGATCGAGTCGCCTTCCTCGATGAAGGCAAGTTCCGGTTCAGCGGCACCTGGCAAGAAGCCGACCAGGCCGACGATCCGCACTTGAGCGCGTTCCTGGCCGGCAAGAGCGAGGAGTCCGATGCCGCGTGACGTGGGCCCCGCGGTCCGGGTCGGCGCCACGGTGCTGGTCGGCATCCTGGTTCTCGCCATCGCCATCTTCCTGGTGGGCGAGCGCCAGTTCCTCTTCTCGCGCAAGAACAGCTACTTCGTCGAGTTCGAGAACGTCTCCAATCTCACCATCGGCAACCCGGTGCAGCTCAACGGCGTCACCGTGGGCAAGGTCGAGGACATCGTCCTCCCCGAGGACACCGACGCCACGGTGCAGGTGTGGATCACCGTCGATCGCCGCTACGAGCAGCGCATCCGTCAGGACTCGCAGGCGCGCATCCAGACCCTCGGGCTCCTCGGCGACAAGTACATCGCGATCAACTCAGGATCGCAGGGCGTGCCGCCGATCGAGCCCGGCGGTCAGATCGCCGCCGCGCCGGCGACCGAGATCGATCAGCTGCTGACTTCGGGCGGCGACGTGGTCCAAAACCTATCGGTGGCGGCGAACTCACTCTCCAACATCCTGTCGCGGATGGAGCGCGGCGAAGGACTGCTCGGCGCGCTGGTGGCGGATCGCGGTGACGGCAAGACCATGAACGACAGCTTCACCGCCATCCTCACCGACCTGCGCGACGTGCTGGCCGACGTCAAGCAGGGCAAGGGGTCGCTCGGGCGCCTGCTCTACGACGACAGCCTG
>DATAFT010000283.1:0-2329 GCA_036257295.1 Thermoanaerobaculia bacterium | reverse complement strand
GTCGCCGGCGTTTCGGGCCATCTCCCTCTTCGCCGGCGTCATCTTCTCGCTCGGCTCCACGTCCGCGGTGGCCAATCTGATCTCCGGGTACGTTCTGGTGTACCGCCGCACCTTTCACGAGGGAGACGTGGTCAAGATCGGCGACGTATTCGGCCGGGTCACACTGGTGCGTCTGCAGGTCACCCACATTCGCACCATCAAGAACGAAGAGATCATCGTCCCCAACTCGACCATCGTGAACAGCGAGGTGATCAACTACAGCACGTTGGCCGCCACCGATGGCCTGATCCTCCACACCACGGTCGGGATCGGCTACGACACGCCGTGGCGGCAAGTCGAAGCCATGCTGCTCGAAGCGGCGGCGCGCACTCCCGGCATCCGGCAGGAGCCCAAACCGTTCGTGCTCCAGACGGCACTCGGCGATTTCGCCATCACGCACCAGATCAACGTCTACTGCGACACCGCCCGGACCATCGTGATCACACGCGCGGCGCTCCACCGCAACATCCTCGACGTCTTCAACGAATACGGCGTGCAGATCATGACGCCGGCCTACGAAGGCGATCCCGAGCAGCCCAAGATCGTTCCTCCGGAGCAGTGGCACACCGCGCCCGCGGTCAAGGCCCCGGGATAGGCTCGGATGATGAACCGCTGGAAAATCGGAGACGTCAGCATCACCCGCGTCGTCGAGCTCGAGATGAGCGGCGGCACGCGCTTCATCCTGCCCGACGCGCTGCGCGACGCGGTCAAGCCGATCGCGTGGCTGCGCCCCCACTTCGCCGACGAGGCGGGCAACCTGATCATGTCGATCCACGCGCTGGTGGTCGAGACCAAGGAGCGCCGCATCCTGGTCGACACCTGCCTCGGCAACGACAAGGTGCGCCAGATCCCGGCCTGGTCGATGCGCAACGGTCCGTTCCTGCGCGATCTCGCCGCCGCCGGCTACTCCGCCGACTCGATCGACACCGTGCTGTGCACGCATCTCCACGTCGATCACGTCGGTTGGAACACGAGTCTGGTCGACGGCCGCTGGGTCGCGACCTTCCCTCGCGCGCGCTACCTGTTCGGTCGCGAGGAGTGGGAGCACTGGAACGCGGAAGAGCCGCGAGGCACCGCGGGCTCGTGCATCGACGACTCGGTGCGCCCGATCGTCGACGCCGGCCTGCACCAGTTGGTCGAGGTCGACCACCGTCTGAACGACGAGATCTCGCTCGAGCCCACGCGCGGGCACACGCCCGGCCACGTCAGCGTCCGCATCCGGTCGCGCGGCGAGGAGGCGCTCATCACCGGCGATTTCGTCCACCACCCGTGCCAGATGGCGCACCCGGAATGGTGCTCCAGCGCCGACACCGATCGCGAACAGGGGATCGCGACGCGCCGGCGCATGTTCGAGGGCCTGGCCGGCGCGCCGGTGCTCGTGATCGGCACGCACTTCGCGACGCCGACCGCGGGGCGGGTGGTGAAAGACGGTGAGGTGTGGCGGTTCGACGCGGCGGCCGACGAGATCACGGCAAGCGCGGCGACCTAGTTCCGCGCCTGACCAGCAACCGCTACGTCGCCGGCTCGTTCCCGATCACCCCGGCGGCGCGCAGGGCTTCGATCTCCTCGTTCGCGAGCCCGAGGATCCCGCGCAGCACCGCCTCGTTGTGCTGCCCGAGCACGGGCGAGGGGAAGTCGATGCCGCAGGGTCCGCCGCCCGCCGCTCGGTACGGCATCGACGGATTGGGCTGCCGTCCCATCCACTCTCGCTCCATCCACTGCCAGAACCCGCGTGCGATGAGCTGCGGCGACTCGAGCACCTCGCCGACGTCGTAGATCGGCGCCGCCGGGATGCCGAGATTCAGCAGCTTGTTCGCCAACAGGTCGCGGTCGCGTAGCACAGTCCACTCCGCCAGCCCGCGATCGATCGCGTCCTCGTTAGCCTTGCGGCCGGCGGCGGTGGCGAAGCGCTCCTCGCGCGGCCACAGCAGCGGCGGCACCGCGACCGCCATCAGGTCGCCCAGCGTTCGCCACTGCGTGTCGTCGGTGACGGTGATGGTGATCCACTTGTCGACGCCGGCGCTGGGATAGACGCCGTGCGGCGCGTGGTCGCGATGGCGCCGGCCGAGCCGCGGCGCCGACCGGCCCGCGATCTCCTGCTCCAGGAAGCCATCGACACCCATGGCGAACAGGGCCTCGACGTGCGAGAGGTCCACTTGCTGCCCCTCGCCGGTCCGCTCCCGATGCCAGAGCGCCGCGAGCAGCGCAGCGGCGCCGTAGATGCCGGCGATGGGATCGCCGAGCGCCACGTGCTGCATCATCGGCGGCGCGCCCTCCTCGCCCTGCAAGT
>DATAFT010000270.1:0-5216 GCA_036257295.1 Thermoanaerobaculia bacterium | reverse complement strand
GCCGGCATGAGCGGCAGCCCGGTCTTCATCGGCGATCAGCTGGCCGGGGCGGTCTCCTTCTCGTGGTCGTTCGCGAGCGACGCGATCGCGGGCGTGACCCCGATCGGCCCGATGCGCGACCTCACCAAGCTCCCGGCCCTGACGCCGAGCAAGAGCGTCGCGGCCGGCATGGTGCCGACCATCCAACAGCTCGTCACCGGCGTGCTGCCGGCGAGCCTGCTCGACGAACGCCTCCGCAGCCTTGCCCCCAAGGTCGTCACCGGCGCCTCGTCCGGGCTGCAGTGGACGTCGGCGGGCTTCGGCGACTCGACGCGCGGCGTCCTCGAGCGCGCGCTCGGACCGGTCGCACCATCGGGCTCGAGCCCTGACCTGGCCGCCAAGCTGGTGCCGGGCAGCGCGGTGGCCGGCGTACTCGTCGGCGGCGACCTCCAGCTCGCGGTGACGGGGACGGTGACCGAGCGTCGGGGCGAGGACATCCTGGCGTTCGGTCATTCCTACCTCGGCCTCGGACCGATCGACCTGCCGATGGCTCCCGCCGAAGTGATCACGGTGGTGCCGAGCCGCTCGAGCTCGTTCAAGCTGGCCAACATCGGTCCGGTGGTGGGCGCCTTCTCCGAGGATCGCCTGCCCGGCATTCTCGGCAAGGTGGGCCGGCGGGCGCGCACGATCCCGGTCGACATCCGCATCGCCACCACGGCCGGCACGGCTCCTGCCGCGGACGGACAGCCCCCCCCGCCCCAACCGGGGATGGGCCAGCCCTCCGCCGCCGCCGAGACCGATCGCGAGTTCCATCTCGAGCTCGCCGAGATCCCGCTCACGACGCCGACGCTCGCCGGCATCGGGCTGCTCGAGGCGATGGACGTCGCGCGCCATCAGAGCGGCAACCAGGACCTCGCGGTGGAGGCCAACCTGCGCCTGGCGGGCTACGATCCACTGCGGCTCGAACGCCACTTCACCGGCTCGAGCGCCGCCATCAACGCGGCCATCTACGTGCTGTCGGTGGTGTCGTTCGTCCTCAACAACGAGAGCGAAGAGGTGACGATCGACCGGCTCTCGATCGACGTGACCCAGAGCTCGGAGCCGCTCACGGTCAATCTGATCGCCGCCCATCCCGCGGAGCGCAGCGTGCGGCCGGGAGACGAGCTGCCGCTGCGCCTCGAGCTGCGTCGCTACCGCGGCCAGACCTTCCATCGCAACGTCTCGGTGACGCTGCCGGACGACCTGCCGGCCGGCCCCTACTATCTCTTCGTCGGCGACGGCGGCACCATCGACGGCGCGCGCCTCACCATGGAGCCCACCGAGCCCGAGGACTTCCGCGAGTCGCTCGACCTACTGCGATCGCTCCACCGCCCGACCGACCTGGTCGTCCTCGGCGTGCTGCCGAGCCCGGGCCTGGTGATCGACGGGCGCACGCTGCCGCGGCTGCCGGGCTCGGTGCGCTCGATCTGGTCCGCCTCGGGTCCGTTGACGGCCAAAGCGGTGGGCCTCGCCGTGCGCGCCGTCGATGCCCAGTCGCTCGACTTCCCGCTCGCCGGCGGCGTGCGCGTCGACCTGCAAGTGCTGCCGCCCCGAAGCTAGAGCGGTCCGAGACAACCCCCCGCGCGCCGATCGCCGCCAAATACCTTAGGCTCGACGACCGTGATGCGATCGCGCGCCGCACTACTCGCCGCTCTCGTGCTGGTGGCCTCGGTGGTTCCGGCAGTGCGCGCCGCCGAAGTCCGTCTGTTCCTCACCCAGTCGCAGGAGGCGTTTCGCGCCGGCGAGCTCGACTCGATCAGCGTCGACCCGCTCGGGATCCTGCGGCTGGCGCATCGCGCCGAGCGACTGGCGGCGATCGAGGAGCCGTTCCTGCTGTCGTCGGCGGCGCTTCCCGGGGGCGACGGTTGGGTGATCGGGACCGGCAACGCCGGCCGCGTGCTGCGCATCGACAAGAGCGGCAAGGTCGAGGTGCTGTTCACCACCGAGGAGCCCGAGGTGTTCGCGGTGTGGGCGGACGCCAAGGGCGCGGTCTACGCCGGCAGCTCACCCGACGGCAAGGTGTACCGCCACGCCGACGGTAAGACCGCCGTGTTCTACGATCCCGATCAGACCTACATCTGGGAAGTCGAAGGCGACGGCAAAGGCGGTCTGTTGGTGGCGACCGGCACCGAGGGCAAGTTGTTCCGCGTCGAGAGCGACGGCACCGGCAAGGTGCTCTACGACAGCGACGACGCCCATCTGCGCTCGATCGCCCTGCTCGGCGACGGCTCGCTCCTGGTGGGCACCGCCGGCCTCGGTCTGGTGTTGCGCGTCACTCCCGACGGCCAGGCCCGCACCGTCTACGACGCGTCGGCGCCGGAGGTGGTGGCCTTCGCGCCCGACGGCAGCGGTGGCGCCTACTTCGCCGTGATCGCCTCCGAGGCCAGCCTGATCGACCTCACCGGCGGTGACCGCACCAAGACCGAGGACAAGAACGGCGACCAGAAGGAAGGCGAGGAGAACGGCGACGAGGAGAAGAACGACGACGAAGGGAGCGCGGACGTCGGGTTCGGCAACAGCGTGTCGCTGGCTTCGGGCAGTCGGCCCGCGGGCTTCCACGGCGCGCGCAGCGAGGTGCTGCGCTGGACCGCCGGCGCCGGCGTGCAGTCGGTGTGGAAGTTCACCGACGAGACCGTGTACTCGCTGCTCTGGCTCGACGGCCGACTGTGGGTCGGCACCGGTCTCGAGGGCAAGCTCTACAGTCATCAGGACGAGCGCATGATGCTCGAGAAGGACGTCGATCAGAGTCAGATCGTGGCGCTCCTGCCCGGGGATGCAGGGCCCGCGTTCGCGACCACCAACGGCGCCGCGTTCTTCCGCTTCACCAAGGGCATGGAGCGCAACGGCAAGCTCACCAGCGACGTCTTCGACGCCGGTCTGCAGTCCGAGTTCGGCACCCTGCACTGGCGCGGCGTCGAGCCGGACGGCACCAAGGTCCGCTTCTCGGCGCGCGGCGGCATGAGCGCTCTGCCCGACTCGACCTGGAGTGACTGGAGCGCGCCGCGCCCGGGCCACGAGATCTCGCTGCGCGACCTCGAGCCCAGCCGCTACTTCCAATGGCGCGCCGAGCTCGAATCGGCCAGCGAGAAGAGTCCCGAGGTGCACGCGGTCGAGATCTCCTACCTGCAATCGAACCAGCCGCCGCAGCTCGACGAGCTCGCGGTGCTCGAGCCCGGTCAGATCCTGGTGCCGTCGAACTTCAATCCGCAGAACCAGGTGTTCGAGCCCGCCTACCCCAATCGCGAAGGGATCTTCACCACGCTGGCCGAGACCAAGGACACTCGCGGACTGAAGCCGCTGTGGAAGCGCGGCTTCCGCACCCTGCGCTGGACCGCCCGCGACCCCAACGAGGACGAGCTCACGTTCGCGATCGACGTGCGGCGCGAGGACGACGCCGACGGTTGGCTGCAGATGGAAGACGAGCTCGAGGACGAGCGCTACAGCTTCGACGCCACCGTGCTCCCCGACGGCCTCTATCGGTTCCGGGTCACCGTGTCCGACGAGCGCGGCAACGACGGCGCCGAGGGAGCGACCGCGACCCGCACCAGCGAGGCGGTGGTGATCGATCACACCCCGCCGTCGATCGCCGCGGTCAAGCGGGACGGCGGCCGCCTCCGCGTCGAGATCGAGGACCCTTGGAACATCGTGCACGAGGCGGTGTTCAGCGTCGACGCCGCTCCGTGGGAGAACGCGAAGGTCGACGACGGGCTGCTCGATTCCCGTCGCGAGACCCTCGTGCTCGAGCCCGAGAAAGACGCGCGGCTCCTGCTGCTGCGTCTGACCGACGCCGCGTACAACGTGATGACCTACGACCTCTCTCAACAGCTCGAAGGACGTCGATGACGCAAAGGATCGCGGTCTACCCAGGTTCGTTCGATCCCATCCACCGCGGCCACCTCGATCTGATCGAGCGCTGCCGAGGTCTGTTCGACGTCCTCTACGTGGCGGTGCTCGCCAACGAGGCGAAGCAGTCGCTGTTCACCGTCGAAGAGCGCGTCGAGATGATCCGAGACCTGGTGAAGAACTACCCGGAGTGCAAGGTCGAGAGCTTCACCGGCCTGCTGGTCGACTTCATGGACGAGGTCAGCGCCCAGGTGGTGGTGCGCGGCCTGCGCGCGGTCTCTGACTTCGACTACGAGTTCCAGATGGCGTTGATGAACCGCAAGCTCAACCCCGGAGTCGAGACGCTGTTCATGGTGCCGAAGGACGATCTCACCTACGTCTCCAGCCGGCTGCTCAAGGAGGTGTGCAGCCTGGGCGGGGACTTGAGCTCGTTGCTGCCGGATATAATTTGGCGCAAGCTCAAGCAGCGCTTGGCGCCAGCGGCGAAAACGCTCCATGTTTGAACCGGATCCGTGAGGCTTCTGTCCCACCTCCGCGAGTGTCTCTGCCTCAACTGGGCCGTTCCAGTCACGTATCTCCCGCCCGCTCCCGAGTCGCTGCGGTACGAAGTTCACACCCACGACGGCGCCGGCTACGTGCTGGCGTCGATCCTCATGTTCCGCCACGAAGAGGTCCACGCCGAGGCCTTGCCGGCGGTCAAGCTCTCGTTTCCACAGCTCAACTTCCGCCTCTACGTCCTCGACAGTGAAGACGCGCCCGCGGTTCTGTTCACCGCGATCCTGGTGCCGAGCTGGATCGTCCCGACCGCGGTCCTGGTCGGCGGTCAGCCGGCGCGCTCGGCGCGCTTCGAGCACAAAGGCGAGCCTGGATCGACGACCGGAAGCTGGGAGTGGCAGGTTCTGGCCCAGGCGAGGCGCTCCCCGGGGGGTGATGGGGGGTGCTGGGGAAGCCTCGCCCAGGGCGGATCGAGCGGGAGCGGCCACGCCCGTGCCTGTCTCCACTGCGTGGCGACCCTGGGCTCGCCGCAGATGGGCGCCGGGCCCCAGATCGGGAGCTGGCAGCAGGTGGTCGACTATGTCCGTTTGCGCAACCGGGGGTACGCCCTCTCGCGCGGCGCGCTCAGGCGCATCGAGACCGAGCAGCCGGCGGTCCCGGTATCGCCGGTCACCGTCGACCTCCGCGACGCCGGGCTGCCGCGTGCGCTGCTGGGAGCTCCCGACTGGCCCGAGCTCCACTCCGCCTGGGTATGCCCCGAGATGCGGATGCGCTTCGACCTGGCGCCGGAGCGCGCGCTGGCGATGCCGCGGCAGGCTCCGGTTCCGGGATGACCGCGGCAGGCAGCCAGCCCTGGCGGA
>DATAFT010000232.1:0-5930 GCA_036257295.1 Thermoanaerobaculia bacterium | reverse complement strand
GTCGGTGCGCCGCTTCGAGACCAGCTGGATCGCCGCGATGTTGAGCAGCGAGAGGCCGATCCCCACCGCTGTCATGGTCACGTCGTAGAAGAACATCAGGGTGGCGTAGAACACCACCAGCACGCAATCGAGGATGGTGGTGGCGAGCCGCCCGGAGAGAAGCTGCGCCACCTTGTCGTTGATCATCACCCGCGACCCGATCTCGCCCGCGTAGCGCTGGGCGAAGTAGGTCACCGGCAGGCGCAGCACGTGATGGAAGAACCGCGCCGAGGTGGTGAGCGCGAGCTTGGTCTCGAGCCGCAGCAGGTAGTACTCCTGGTACCGCGTGAGCGCCATCATCAACAGAGCGGTGATGCTCATGCCCAGGATGAGCGGACGCAGCAGGCTGCCGCGGCCGGAGACCAGGACCTCGTCGATGAACACTCGCGTGAAGGTCGGGACCACCAGGCCGGGCACCACCAGGAACAGGCCGCAGATGACGAGGAACGTGAGCGCCGACTCGGAGCCGGCGAGCCGGCGCCGGAGCGCGTTGAGCATGCTCGGGCGATGACCGCCCGGCTCGAAGTCGGGGCCGGGCTGGAAGGTGAGCACGATCCCGGAGAACGCGCCGTCGAGCTCGTCGAGGGGTACCGCGCGGGGACCTTGAGCCGGATCGTTGATCCACGCCTTGCCGTCGTCGAAGCCCTCGAGCACGACGAAGTGGTTGAAGTTCCAGAACAGGATGACGGGATACTCGAGCTGGTAGAGGTCTTCGACCTGGTCGTGCTTGAAGCCCCTGGCCACCAGGCCGAGCTGACGCGCTCCCTTGACCAGGTTGCTCGCCTTGCTGCCGTCGCGCGACACGCCGCACTGAACGCGGAGCTCCTCGAGCGGGATCCAGCGGTCGTGACTGGCGAGGATCATCGCGAGCGCCGCGGCGCCGCACTCGACCGCTTCCATCTGCAGGATGGTCGGCACCTTGGTCCGTCGCTTCGGCGGCTGCGGGAACGCCCGCGTGCGCCCCTCTTGCGCGGTGGCCTCGCGCGCGCCCTCCACGGCCGGCTTCGCCATCTCGATCCGGCGCCGCGCGATCCTGCGAACGCCCGGCTCGGCGGTCTGCTCGGGGCTCGGGAACCGCACTTCCGCCGGCGCGGCTTCGATCCGCGCCAGCTGCTCGTCGTCGACGCTCGCCGCGGGCATGAGCTCGATGCGTTGCTGGATGGTGGCGCCGACCGGTTGCTCGGGCGCGGCGTCGACGGCGAGCGCCGGGCTCGCCGGCGTTTCGACCTCGAACGCGAAGACCATCTGCCCGAGCACGATGCGGTCACCCGCCGCGATCGTGGTGGTTCGTTGGATGCGGTCGCCGTTGACCGAGGTGCCGTTGGAGCTGCCGAGATCGGTGATGGTGCAGAACCGATCGTCGATCGTGATGCGCGCATGGAGGCCCGAGACCGCGGGATGCGGAACCACGATGGTGGCGCCGGCGCGACGGCCGATGGTGGTCTCGCCGTACTCGAGGAGGTAGCGATCCGCCACACCGGCCCGCTCGGTGGCGGGAGTGATGGTGACGAGTCGGTACCGCACTAGGAGTCTTCGCGGCGAGACGTGGTCACCACGGCTGGCGCTCGATCAGGCGGTGGTGCCCAGGAGCTGTTTGAGGAAAGGCAGGACGTACTCCGCCGGCTTCTTGGCGGCGACCTCGACCGAGGCCGCGCACAGGGTGCCGGTGAAAACCTGGACCGGCGGTCCTTGCGACGAGGACCAGTCGAAGCCGCTGGGCGTCTTGGTGTCGAGCCCGAGCCGCACCACCACTTCGAGCGGAGCGCCGCGCCCCGAGAGTGCCGCCACCAGGTTCGAGTTGCGCAGGGTCCGCTCCAGCCCCTCCGGGGTCGAGGGGAAGTCGGCCACGCTCTTCACCTCGCCGATGATGTAGCCGTACTCCTCCACCCGCACCGTGCTGGGTGAAATCCGCGCCCGCATGCCCGGCACCACTTTCTTTCCTTCTTGCGCCGGGATGTAGACGACGGCGTCGACCGGGGCGCCCAGCGTCTCGAGCGTCAGGATCCGGCTGCCGGGGACCACGAGGTTTCCGGGATCGATCATCAGCTCGAGCACTCTTCCGGTGTACGGGCTGAGCACCTTGCGGCGGTCCTCGAGCGCGTTCTCGAGCTGGCTGATCTCGTCCTCGACGCCGGCGACGAGGTTGGTGCGGCCGGCGCCCATCACCCTGCTGTTCGCGATCTCCTGCTCGAGCGCGGCGATCTGGGCCTCGGTCTGCCGCTTCTGCGCCAGCGTCGCCAGACCGTCCTTGATCAGGCCCTCGAGCACCACGGCTTCCTTGTGCAGCTCTTCGAGCTGCTTGCGGTGGCGGGCGTTGATCCGGTCGACCGCGCTCATCTGATCGCTGTCCTGCGCGCGCAGCGTCGCCAGCTCGCGCTGCTTGTTGCGCAGCTGAAGCTCGAGATCGGGCTGCTCGACACTCGCCACCTGCTGCCCGGCCTTGACGATGTCGCCTACTCCGACGTCGATCGAGATCAGTCGTCCTTCGGAGCTGCTGGTGACGTCGAGGACCGCGTCGCCGCGCAGCAGAATGCCCTGGCCGTCGACCTTGGTCGTGATCCGACCCACGAAGCCCCAGATCGTGGCCACCAGGATGCCGACGCCGATCGCGGCGAGCGCGATCCAGCCCACCGGCGACGTCACCCGCATGAGCTCGTCGAGCCGCTCGGGGGAAGCGAGGCGATCGAGCGCCGCCTGGCGAAACAGCTTCTTGCTCATGGTGTCGTTCGCCCGCGCGCAATCGACCGGATGGGCGCCGGCTCACCGATTACCGCCGAACGCTTCCGTTCGAACGCGGAGCTCAGTCTACAATTGTTCCTCGCGCCTTCTGGCGCACCGGCCGGTCGAGATTCCGCGCATGAAGCTACGCGTCGACAAACAGGATGCCGCCCTGGTGCTCGCGCTGGAAGGAGAGCTCGATGTCGACGGCTCGGTCGAGCTCGAGGAGCGCTGCCTCTACGAACAGCAGGAGGGCGCCCGCCACTTCGTCTTCAGCCTGAGCGCCGTGACCCAGATCACCGGCCCGGGCCTGCGCGTTCTGCTCGGCCTCGCCCGCAGCCTGCCGCGCTCGGGTGGCAGCTTGGTGCTCTGCGAGCTCGAGCAGCGGGTCGAGGAGGCGCTGCGCGTCTCCGGTCTCGACGGCGCGTTCGTGACCGCCCCGAGTCGAGCGGCGGCGCTCGAGCGCTCTCGGGAGATCCAGTCGGCCCGCCGCGAGGAGCAACTGGCGAACGGCTCCGAGGCGCAGCAGCGAATCGATCTCGCGATCGCGCTCCTGGGCTCGGCGGAGCGTCCCCGCTAGGTTTCAGCCGTTCGCGAGCGTGACCGTCACGGTGCCGAAGGTGACGGTCGATCCGGCGGCGATCTCGCGCGGGACACCGGGCTCGAGACGTTCTCCGGCGACGAAGGTGCCGTTGGTGGCGCCCGCCTCCGCGACCACGAACAGCTTGCCGTCGCGGCGCAGGATCCTCGCGTGCGACCGGCTGACGGTGCGCGCCTCGTTGAGCGGCGTGAGGTCGATCTCGGGCACGATGCCGAGGGCGGAATCGGGCCGTCCGACGCGCGCCTCGGCTACGTCCCCGAGCGCGAGCACGACACCGCTGGCGTGAACCAGGCGGGCGCCGGCGGTTGCCCGGTCGGGAGCGGCGGAGACCGGCGCGGGCAACCTCGCGGCGGGAGTCGGGGCCGCCTCGCGGACGAAGGACGCGTCGCCGTCCGCGAGGTCGCTCAAGCGGTCCTGGAGCTCGCGGATGCGGCTGCACAGCTTTCTCATGATCCGCAGCGTGGTCTCGGGATCGCGCTGCAGCATCTCGACGAAGAGAGCTCCGCGCAACGGGAGGACGGTGCAACCGCCTTTCGAGCGCGCGGTGGCGGTGCGCGGCGCGCCTTCGAGCACCGCCATCTCGCCGAAGAAATCGCCGCGCTCGAGCGTGGCGAGCGACACCTCCGTTCCGTCGTCGCCGGTCAGCACGATCTCGACCTCGCCGTCCTGGACGATGTACATCTCGTCGCCGTGATCACCCTGCGCGAAGATACGCTCGCCGTCGGCGTAGGTGACGAGGTGTCGCGAAGAGCCGCCGGAGTCGGAAGGCAAAGGCTTGGTCTCCGTTCGAAGTCGGCGGCCCGGTACCATGCGCGGCCGGTCGCGTGGGCGTCAACTTAACAGAAGCATTCCGACCGACGCCGGCGTCTCTCGATCGCGGGGCGACCGCGCAGACTCGCGCGCGACTCGGTTCGAAGCTAAACTGATGCTCGCTCGCACAGGGCGTGAGCAGGGCGGAAGGAGGCAACGGATGATCGTGCGTCACTGGTCGGGAACGTGCACGGTTGCGGCGTTGGCGGTGCTGGCGGGTCTGTTGGTCACGGCGCCGGCGGCGCCCGACGATCTCGCCGATCTGATCCCGAACCTGTTCAACCGCGAGATCTTCCTCAAGCCACCGGGTCCGGGTCAGTTCGACCACTCGACGCATTTCCGCGACGAGAGCGATCGGCTGAGCACCACCGGCGCCGTGATCAACCAGGCGCTCGCGACCCAGCTCTCGACCTTTCCCATCACCTCGACCTCGGGCGGCTTCACGTACTCCTACGATGCTTCGGTGGGTAGCTTCACGCGCTCCTCAGACTCGTTCGGACCGCTCTTCACCGAGCGCGCGCAGACCATCGGCAAGGGCAAGTGGAACGTGGGCTTCAGCTACCTGAGCGCGAGCTACGACGCGATCGACGACCTCGACCTCGACGGTGGGGAGCTGGTGTTCCACCTCACCCACGGCGACACCAACCAGGACAACACCCACACCAACTTCTTCTTCGAAGGCGACGTGATCGAGGCCGACACCACGATCGACCTCGACAGCGACATCGCGACGGCGTTCTTCACCTTCGGCATCAACGATCGGTTCGATGTCGCGATCGCGGCGCCGATCGTGAGCGTCGACCTGCGCGCGCGGGCGCGGTTGACCATCCTCCCGCTGTCGACGCCGAACGCGTCGCCGCCGCTGCACATCTTCGACGACGACAGCCGGGTTCGCGATTTCACCGACGACGGCAGTGCCTCCGGGATCGGCGACCTGCTGTTGCGCGGCAAGTACCGACTGAGCGGCGAGAGCCGGAGCGGCTGGGCGCTGGCGGCGGACGTCCGCTTGCCGACCGGCGACGAGGACGAGCTGTTGGGCACCGGAGCGACCCAGACCAAGCTCTACGCCATCGGGTCGACCGGCTGGGGCACCTTCTCTGCGCACGTCAACCTCGGCTACACCTTCTCGTCGGGTGGGAGCGACCTCGGCGGCGACGTGCCCGACGAGTACAACTACTCGCTCGGGCTCGACTGGGCGGTCCACCCTCGAGTCACCATCAATGCCGACTTCGTGGGGCGCACGCTGCTCGACACCATTCAGCTGGAGTCCCAGGCCACGGACTTTCCGTTCTGCAACCAACAGTCGACCGCTCCCGGACCGCCCGTCTGCGCTCCCGGCGGGACCACCGTCGCGTCTCTGGCCGAGCTTCAGGCCTCGGAGGGCGATCTCGATCTGTGGCTCGGCGCCGCCGGCTTGCGGTTCAACCCCACCGGGAACCTCCTGGTGTCGGCCAACGCGCTGTTCTCGCTCGGCGACGAAGGTCTGCTGGACGAGGACGTGATACCGGTGGTCAGTATCGAGTACAGCTTCTGATCCGAGCCGTTGGCGCCGGCCGCCGTCGCTAGCGCACCTGTTCGACGACCCAGGTCTGCTGGGTCCGCCGCAAGTGGAAGGTCTCGCGTTGGCTGCGGCTCACCGACTCGCCGGCCTTGGGATTGATCACGCGCGTCACGTTGCAGGTCGCCGTGGCGCGGTCGCCGTCGACAGAAGTCTGGCAGCCGCCGACGTCGATCGTGACCGTCATCGACTTGGACTGGCGGA